>VXME01000055.1:0-10353 GCA_009861545.1 Acidobacteriota bacterium
TCAACCGGCAGAAATAGTTGTCGTTCACCGGCAAAAGTAGTTGACGCCGAACAGCATTCTCGAGGGCCAAGCCAGCAAGGTCGCGGCGGCGATGCGGCGTGCGGCGACCGGCGCCGGCCTCGCCAACGACACCCGCAAACCGGTCGATACGTGCGCCGACTACCTGCTCAAGTACCCCCGTATCTGCACTACGACCGGTACCTCGCGGCGGGCTATCCCATCGCCACCGGCGTCATCGAAGGGGCGTGCCGGTACCTGGTCCGCGACCGGATGGAGTTGACCGGCGCACGGTGGCGCCTGGTGGGAGCCGAGGCGGTCCTGAAGCTCCGGGCGCTACGGGCCAGCGGCGACTTCGATGCGTACTGGGACTTCCACGAAGCGCGCGAATACGAGCGGAATCACGCCCAGCGATACGCTGACGGGAAGGCGCCGCCGGTCAGCGAGCCGTCCCCGCCGTCCTCTCTACCACGCCTTCGACGGGTCAAGTAGCTCTTCCGTGCCGTTCGCAGACGCCCCCCGGGCCGTCGACGAAGAAGAGCCACACCCAAATCGGCGATGCAGCTGCTTGGCCGGTCAAGAGCTGAACTCCTCCCGGCGACCGGGTCATCGGGAGTCTACCTTGCGCGAGCATCCGGGGCTCTTGAGCAGTCTGCGAACGCGGGCTTCCGCGCCTCGTAGAGCACGGATCTGGACGTACAGGCTGCAATTCCGTCACCGAGCGATGGACCCTATTTGGACCCTGCGAAGTCGAACGGCTGACTCTCGTTCCACGCAAATTGTTGATTCTATTGGTGGGCCGCGCTGGGATCGAACCAGCGACACCCTGATTAAAAGTCAGGTGCTCTACCACTGAGCTAGCGGCCCGAGGGCGGGCCGCGGCCGGGGAGGCCGCGACCCGTCGGAAGCAGGCGGCGGGCCGAGCGCCGCCGCCGGAATCAGTGCACCATCAGCGGCACGCTGGCGGTCAGCGTCCCCCAGTCGAAACCGAGGTTGCCGTCCTCGATCGAGATGACGAGCTGCTCGGCCGGCGGGTCGAGCGCGCCGACGGTCATGGGGATGTGCTCGAGGTCGTGTTCGGCGTTGTACGCGGTGCCCCACTGGCCGGCCTCGCTGTTGACGATCAGGTGGAATTCGTCGCCGGCCTGCATGGTCCAGAGCGTGTACTCGCCGGCCGGGATGGTCGCGTCGCCGAGCATCAGTTCGCGGTCGGAGGTCAGCGTGGTGGCCTCGTCCGCGCCGAGGCGCCAGACCGAGTCGGCCATCGGCTCGACCGTCTCGCCGACGACACGGCCCTTGATGTACGGCCGGCCATAGTCGATGGTGATGTTGCCGCCGTCGACGCTCCAGTGGACGCTGACGTGGGGGCTGCCGCCGGCGCCTTCGTGGACGGGCGTCACGTGGCCGCCGCCGAGCATCTCCATGGCGCCCGCATCCGCCGCTTCGGCGTCCATGTCCGCGCCTTCGGATTCCATTGCCTCGGGTTCCGGCGCTTCACCGCCGCCGCCGCAGGCGGCGACGAACGTCAGGACCAGGCCGCCGAGCAAGAGGGTGAAAAGAAAGTGACGAGCGTTCATCGGGTCTCCCTTCGTCGGTAGATCATCGAAGAATAGCACGTGGCTCCCGCGCTGCCGGCGTGCGCAAGGGCACGGCGTCGCACTGTGCGGGCGGTGTCGCGCCCGGCGGCCGGCGGCGGGCCGCGGACGGCTACAGAATCCGCTGCCCGAGGGCCGAGAGCGCGAGCTCGACGCCGAGCTCGGCGGTGGCGTTGCGGTGGTCGAGCGTGGGATTCAGCTCGACCAGGTCGAGGCCCCGGAGCCGCCCGCTGTCGGCGACGGTCTCCATGACGAGGTGGGCCTCGCGGTAGCTGAGGCCGCCCTTGACGGCCGTGCCGACCCCGGGAGCGATGCCGGGATCGCAGACGTCCAGATCGAAGGAGACGTGCAGGCGGTCCGTGTCGCGGCCGGTCAGCTCGAGGGCCCGCTCGGCGACGGTGGCCATGCCGAGGCGGTCGATGTCCTTCATCGTGAAGACGTGGACGCCGGATGCGATCACCCGCTCGCGCTCGGCGGGGTCGAGGTTGCGGACGCCGATGAGGACGGTGCGGGCGGCCTCGATCGCGGGGGACGCCCCGCCGATGGCGGACAGCTCGCCGGGCTCCGGTCCGAGCAGCGCGGCGAGCGGCATGCCGTGGACGTTGCCGCTGGGGCTGGTGTCGGGCGTGTTCATGTCGCCGTGCGCGTCGATCCAGAGCAGGCCGAGGTGTCGTCCCTGCCGCCGGGCGGCGGCGGCGGTGGCGGCGGCGGAGCCGGCGGACAGGCTGTGATCGCCGCCGAGGACCAAGGGGATCGCGCCCGCCGCGTGCGATGCGTCGGCCGTTTCGAACAGCCGGCGGCAGACGCCGGCGATGGCGCCGATGTACTTCCTGCCCGCCTCTCCGGGCTGGATGGTTTCCCGGACCGGCGCGATCAGGTTGCCCCGATCCGTGACCGTGTAGCCGAGCCGGGCGATGCGGTCGCCGAGGCCGGCGATGCGCAGCGCGGACGGCCCCATGTCGACCCCGCGGCGCGAGGCCCCGAGGTCGAGGGGCACGCCGATGACGTGCACGGCGCTCATGCCGCGCTCCAGACGGCGTCGGCCGCGGTCCGCCCAGCGGCGCGGCCCGCCGCCACGCAGTCGGCGATGCCGACGCCGCGCAGGGCGGCGCCCACGATTTGCAGCCCCGGCGTCCCCGCCAGGCGGTCGTCGATTTCCGCGACGCGCGCCGGGTGGCCGACGTTCAGTTGGGGGTTCGCCCGCGGCCAGCGGTAGACGCGGGCCAGCACCGGCTCGCCGTGGATCCCGAGCAGTCGCGTCAAGTCGCCCCGTACGGTGTCGATCAGGGATGCGTCGGGCTCTGCGAGCGCGTCCGGCCGGCGCGTCCCGCCGAGGAAGCCGCGCAGCAGGACGTGGCCGTCCGGGGCGCGGCCGGGCCACTTCGACGAGATCCAGGTGGCGGCGGCGATCGAGAGGCCCGGCTCGACGCGGGGGACGACGAATCCGCTGCCCCGGAGCGGGTGCGATACCGCGGCGCGGGCGAAAGCGAGCACGACGATCGCGACCGAGGTGTCGGTGCACTCCGCACAGAGCCGGCCGAGCCTGTCGTCGACGCCGGCGGCGAGCGCAGCCGTGGCGGGGGCGGGCAGGGCGCAGATGACGTGATCCGCGGTGATGCGGGGTCCCTGCGCCGTCTCCAGCGCGTAGGGCGGTCCGGCGGTGAGCCTGGTGACCTCGATCCCTTGCCGCAGCGCGTCCGCCGGGAGGCGCGCCGCCAGCGCGCGGGGCAGGGTCTCGAGGCCCTCGGCGAACGAGCGGAAGGGGCCCTGATGCTCGGGCGCACCGGGGCGCGCCGCCGCGGTCCGGCGAAACGCGCGGATCACGCTGCCGTGCTTCCGCTCCGCCTCGATGAAGCGCGGAAAGAGCGCGTGCATCGAGAGCCGCTCGACGTCCCCGGAGTGGATGCCGGCGAGCAGCGGCTCCGCCAGGTAATCGGTCGCCTCGGCCCCGAAGCGGCGGCGGAAGAACGCCCCGATCGTCTCCTCCGCGGGTTCCGGCCGCCGATGGCTCCGATGCGGGGGCGTCAGCAGCTCCAGCCCCAGGCGCAGCCGGCCGCGGCGGGAGAGAAGCCGGTGGGCCGCGAGCGACCCGAGGCCGACAGGTATGCCGAAGACGGAGCCGCCGGGCAGCGGGTGCAGCGTTCCATCACGAACGACGTACGCCGTGCGCGGCGCGCGCGTCGGGATGAGGCGGCCGGCGAGGCCGAGCTCCTCGCAGAGGGCGATCGCCGCCGGTTTCTGCGTGACGAGCGAGTCCGGTCCCGCGTCGATGGTGAACCCGCCGGTTCGGTCGGTGCGGATCATGCCGCCGAGGCGATTGGATTTCTCGAGCAGTACGAAGGGCGTCTTCCGGCGGTGGAGCTCGTAGGCCGCCGCCAGTCCGCTGATGCCTCCGCCGACGACGGCGACGGCGACGTGGCTCATGCCCGGCTCCCGTCCGACTCGGGCGCGGCATGGGCGGCCCGCGGCCGGCGCGGCGGGCCGGCGTCAGCCGCACTCGTGGACGAAGCGGGCCAGGGTCTGCACATGCGAGACAGGCGTCTCCGGGAGGATGCCGTGACCGAGGTTGAAGATGTGGCCGGCCTGCCCGCCCACGCGCCGCAGGACGTCGTCGGCGCCGGCGAGAAGGCGGTCGACGCGCCCGAGGAGCAGCGTCGGATCCAGGTTTCCCTGCACCGCCCGTTCCGGTCCGATGCGGGCCCAGGCCTCGTCGATGGGGACGCGCCAGTCGACGCCGATGACGTCGCCGCCCGCCTCGGTCATTGCCTCCAGCAGGGTGGCGGTGCCGGTTCCGAAGTGCAGGACGGGCACGCCGGTCTCCGCCACCGCCGCCAGCACGCGCCGCGTATGGGGCAGGGCGAACTCGCGGTAGTCCGCCGGGCTGAGCGCCCCGACCCAGGAGTCGAACACCTGGATGGCCTGCGCGCCTGCCTCCACCTGGGCCACCAGGTAGTCGGCGACGGCCGCCGACAGCGTCTCGCAGAGGCGGTGCCAGGTGTCGGACTCCCCGTACATCAGCGCCTTGGTTCGCGCGTAGTGGCTCGACGGTCCACCCTCGACGGCATAGGACGCCAGGGTGAACGGCGCGCCGCCGAAACCGATGAGGGGAACGCGGTCGGCCAGCTCGGTGCGCAGCAGGCGGATGGTGGCGAGCACGTGGCCGAGCGATTCGCGCGGCTCGAACCTGCGCAACCGGGCGACGTCGTCCGCCGTGCGGACGGGCTCGTGGATGACCGGGCCTTCGCCCTTGACGAAATCGAACGGGATGCCGAGCGGCTCGAGCGGCAGGAGCAGATCCGAGAAGAGGATGGCGGCGTCGACCTCGAGGCGGTCGACCGGCTGCAGCGTCACCTGGACGGCCAGCTCCGGCTGACGGCAGATGTCGAGCAGGGAGTGCCGCTCGCGGATCGCGCGGTACTCGGGCATGTAGCGTCCCGCCTGGCGCATGAACCAGACCGGCGTGCGGTCGACGGGCTCGCGCCGGCAGGCGCGGAGAAAGCGGTCGTTCACCCGGAGATCGTACTACGAGCCGACGGGGGCGGACCGCGCCGCACGGGGGGCGGCGACCGCGCCGGGAGTCCGCGCTGCGGAAACGGGGTAGACTCCCGGGTCAGACCCGGTTTGCCGGCAATCGTAAGCGCCGCGGCGCGACCGCGCCGGTCGCGTTCGGTGGCGATTGTCGGGCCGGGATGCGCCTCGGCCCATGCCGTATCTCCGATTCTCCCGCGACGAGCGAGGCTACGAGCATACGTACGTGCTCCACGGACTGCGCAGCGGTTCCCGGCCACGGCTCCTGTACTGGTTTCGGACGCCGCCGAACGTGAACGTGGGGCGGTTGCCGCTCGACGAGGACGCGATCCGCGCGATAGAGGACTCCAACGCGGAGCTCACGTTCGACTGGGGAAAGATGCTGCGGGTGAAGCCGCCCCCGGCCGCGGTGCGGCCGGATGAGGACGGCCGCCGATCGCGCGCCCGGAGCGCGGGGCGGCGTGAACGCCGGGCGGCGCCGGAGCCGCCCGGCGCCGGCGGGGCCGCGGACGACCGGCGGCGGCGGGGAGCCGCCGGACCCGATGCGGGCCGAGCCGGCAGGCGGGACGCCCAGGGCGCGGCTGCCGGTCCCGGCGGCGAGCCGGATTCCGGCGGCGCGGCGCCCGCGCACCCGGTCGCAGCGTTGGTCGGCGACGACGGGCTGGCTCGCCTGCGGGCGCAGTACGCCGAGCTCCGGGCGCGGTTGACCGAGAGCCGGGTCGAGCCCCGGTTGCGCGAGAGGGTGTCCGCACGGGTCGAGGCGCTGAATCCGGATGGCTGGCGTCCGGGGGAAGAGGCGGTGCTCGGCATCGAGCGGTTCGAGTCCGAGGCTGCGGCCGTCAAGGCGGATCTGGGGCGCCGGCGCCGGCGGGCCCCGCGCGGGCGTCGCGGCACGGAGGAGGAGCCGCCCACGGGGCAGGACTAGCCCGGAAATCGGCGCTTTGTTATCATGCCAGACATGATGACGTGCAAAACTCGACTGCAACCCTGCCGCTGGGTTCGCACTGTCGGCCTGATCGTGGCGATCGGCGTCATGGTCGGCGCACCGTTGCGGTCCCAGGAGTCCCTGGATCCGGGTCGACAGGGCGATCCGGCAACCGTCTTCCGGTCCGGCGTCACGCTGGTGACGACCGACGTCATCGTGCGCGACGGCAGCGGCGTCTTCGTGCCGGACCTGACCGAGAGCGACTTCCGGGTCTACGAGGACGGCCAGCCGCAGGAGGTGGCCTCCCTCGTCCTCGTGCATGGCGGCCGGGTGTTCAACCAGCTCGTGCCGCCGCCGCAGGCGCAGGAGGGCATCATCCTGCCGCCCACGCGCGCGGTCAACGACACGGCGGGGCGCATATTCGTAATCCTGGTCGACGACCTGCACATCGAGACGAGCAAGACGCCGCGGGCGCGCGCCGTCTTCGAGCAGTTGTTGGACAACCTCATCCACGAGGGGGATCTGTTCGGCATCGTCTCCACCGGGCCGTCGTCGATCCGGGTCGACATGACCTACGACCGCAGCCTCATCAAGTCGTCGGCGGATCGGCTGACCGGTGACGGCTTCAACCCGACGGAGATGATCCGCTTCCTGTCTCCGGGGCCGCGCGGGCCGAGCGAGCTGTCGTGGCGCGCCCACGTGGCGTTCAAGACGATGCGCGACGTCGTCCGGAACCTCGAGCGGGTGCAGAACCGGCGCAAGGTGGTCATCTACTTCAGCAGTGGCTACGACTTCAACCCGTTCGCCCACGAGCGCATCTTCGGGCGGTCGCCGATCTACGAGGACATGCGGAACTCCGGCCGCTGGGGATCGATGTTCGGGCAGGACCAGGTGGCCGGGCTGTACGAGGGCATCGCCGATCCGATGATGGATCCGTTCGAGCGGATATCCCGGCAGGGAGAGGTCTTCAGCGACGCCGATCTCGCGATGGAGATCGCGGAGTTGACCAAGGCGGCGAACCGGGCCAACGCCTCGTTCTATACGGTGGACCCGCGCGGGCTCGTCGCCGGGCCCGACCCCGACTACAACGGGCCGCGCGAGGCGTTCAACGATTTCCTGTTCACGACGCAGAACAGCCTCCGGTCGCTGGCCGAGCTCACCGGCGGCCGGGCGATCGTCAACCGCAACGATTTCGACGATGCGTTCCGGGAAATCGACGCCGAGACGAGCGACTACTACGTCGTCGGCTTCTACTCCAGCAATCCCGATCCGACGTTCCGCACGCGGCGGCTGCGGGTCGAGGTGAACCGCGGCGCCGTCGACGTGCAGCATCGTACGCACTACACTTACGCGCGCGCCAGCGATAACGCGGGCCCGCCGCTGCCGTGACGAGCGGGGCGGGGGCGGAGGATTCCATGACGCAGGGGCTCACCCATCGCGGGTGGGCCTTTGTTCTGTAGTGGTGGACATGGCGTACAAGCGACGAGCTGAACGCGGCGCCGGTTGGTCCGGGCTCGCCCTCGCCCTGGCCGCGGTCGGCCTGTTCCTGTTGGGGATCGGTCGGGTGCCGATGGCGATCCGGGGTGCCCCGCCTCCCGCGGCGGCGGCAGCCGAGCCGGCGTCCGTCACGGACGCCGGCCCATCGCCCGGGGTGGGTGCGACGGCAACCGCGACGTCAGCCGCGGGTGCTCCCGTTGCGGCGCCGGCCGCGAGCGCCGTTGCGGCGCCGGCCGGGCGGCCCGACACGCCCCTGCTGGCGAGGTCCGCGCCGGATTCGCCGCGAATTCTGGACATCGGGGACCGCCGGCGCCCGCGGGTGCGGGTCGCCGCCGGCATCCTGTACAACCCGCGTACGGAGGAGATTCTCTGGGAGCGGCGGGGGCTGGACCAGCGGCCGATCGCCAGCATCACGAAGGTGATGACGGCACTGGTCCTGCTGGACCGGGCGCCCGATCTCGACCGGGACGTCGTGGTGTCGCGGCGCGACGTCCGCCGGGCCTCCACCACCTACCTGCGGCGCGGCGAGCGGGTCACGCTGGATACCCTCCTGCACTTGGCGCTGATCGCGTCCGACAACGTGGCCGCGCGGATCCTCGCCCGCGCGTCGGGTTGGGGCACCCGCCGCTTCGTGAAGGAGATGAACGTGAAGGCGGCGGCGCTGGGTCTGGAAGGCACGAGCTTCGTGGAGCCCTCCGGTCTGGACGAGCGCAACGTGTCGACGCCGTACGACGTCGCGCGGTTGCTCGCTGCCGCGAGCGACGTGCCGGCGATCGCGCGGATCATGCGCAAGGGGACGCATCGCGTGCGTACGGATCGCCGCAGCGTGAACATCCGCAACACGAACCGGCTGCTCCGTTCCCGGAACGCGGTCCGGGGCGGGAAGACGGGGTACATCAGCGAGGCCGGCTTCTGTCTCACTGCGCTGTTCGAGCTGCCCGACGCCGGCCCGGTCGTGCTGGTGGTGCTCGGGGCGGGGTCGAACGCCGGGCGCTTCGCCGAGGCGGGCCGTCTCATCGACTGGATGTCGACGACGGGCCGTTCGCTGCTGGAGCCGGAACTGCAGACGAACTAGCGCGACACGTACTCATGCGAGAAGTGACCATCATAGGTTCGGGGCCGGCGGGGTTGACGGCCGCCCTCTACGCCGCGCGGGCCAACCTGAATCCGCTGCTCATCGAGGGGCTGGAGTCTGGCGGCCAGTTGATGCTGACCACCGACGTGGAGAACTACCCCGGATTCCGCGACGGCATCCTGGGGCCGGCCCTGATAGCCGAGATGCGTGCCCAGGCGGAGCGGTTCGGCACCGAGATCGTGCAGGGCGACGTCTCGGCGCTCGACCTGCAGGGGCCGCCGATCCGCATCACCACGAGCGGCGGCGTTCACGAGACGCGTGCGTTGATTCTGGCGACGGGGGCGTCGGCGCGTCTGCTCGGACTCGATTCCGAACGGGCGCTGATGGGGCACGGCGTGTCGACCTGCGCCACCTGCGACGGCTACTTCTTCCGCGACAAGCCGATCGTCGTGGTGGGCGGCGGCGACTCGGCGATGGAGGAAGCCACCTTTCTGACGAAGTTCGCATCGCACGTGACCCTGGTGCACCGCCGGGACGCGTTCCGGGCGTCCAAGATCATGCAGGACAAGGCGCGGGCCAACGCGAAGATCTCGTTCGAGCTCGACACGGTGCTCGACGAGGTGAAAGGCGTGGCCGAGGGCGTCGTCACCGGCGTCGTCCTGCGCAATGTCAGGACGGGCGCGATCAAGGAGCTCGCCGTCGACGGCGTCTTCATCGCCATCGGCCATACGCCGAACACGAAGCTGGTCGAAGGGCAGGTGGATCTGGACCAGAACGGGTACATCGTGCCGGTGCGCGGCACCGCCACCAACGTCCCCGGGGTGTTCGCCTGCGGCGACGTGCAGGACCACGTCTACCGGCAGGCCATCACCGCGGCCGGTTCGGGTTGCATGGCCGCCATCGACGCCGAACGGTATCTGGAGAGTCTGCCCGCGCAGGATCCGCAGGCCGTGGAGACTGCATCCGCGGGAGGATAGCTCCGCGCTGTTCTCGGCCCGGTGTGGTCAGTCGATCCAACCGCCGCCGAGCACGATGTCGCCGTCGTACAGCACGACGGCCTGGCCGGGGGCTATCGCCGGCTGCGGGTGGTCGAAATCGAGGCGCAGGGCGGCGCCGTCGAGCGGCCAGACGCGGGCCGGCGCCGGCGGATGATGGTGACGGATCTGTGCCGTGACCGGGCATCCCTGCCGTGGCGTTCCCTCGATCCAGTTCACGCCGCCGGCGGTCAGCGTGATCCGTTCCAGATCGGCGCGGGGGCCGACGGTGACGGTGTCCGACGCCGCATCGATGGCCGTGACGTACAGGGGCACGGCGCCGGAGACGCCGAGCCCCTTGCGCTGGCCGACGGTGAACCGGTGCACGCCTCGATGCCGTCCCAGGAGCCGTCCCGCCGCATCGACGACCGCGCCCTCGCGTGCACCCTCGGGGAGTCGCCGTTCCACGAACGCCGCATAGTCGCCGTCGGGCACGAAGCAGATCTCGTGGCTGTCCGGCTTGTCGGCTACGAGCAGGCCATGGTCGCGAGCGTAGTCCCGGACCTCCGCCTTCAGCATGTCGCCGAGCGGGAAGCTGGCGCGAGCGAGCTGTGATTGCGTGAGGGAGAAGAGGAAGTAGCACTGATCCTTGGCGTCGTGGGGGGGGGGGGCGGCGCCCCACCCCCCCCCCCCACAAAAAAAAAAAAAAAAAAGAAGGCGACCGACCAAATGAAGAGGTGGGTGGAAGCTGTGGGAGTAATA
>VXME01000055.1:10363-32926 GCA_009861545.1 Acidobacteriota bacterium
CCCGCGGGGCGCCGGGGGGGGCTCCGTGGGGGTTGGGGGGGGGGTCACCGCGCCCCCCCCCCCCCCCCTGGGGGGGGGCGCGGGGGGGGGGGCCCCGCGGCCCGGCGCCGCCGGCCGCCGGCACGGTCTCCACCCGGGCATAGTGGCCGGTGGCCACCTGCTCGGCGTCGAACCCCACCGCGCGGTCGAGCAGGCTCGCGAACTTCAGGTCGCTGTTGCAGCGCACGCAGGGGATGGGCGTGCGCGCCGCCGCGTACTCCTGCACGAACGGGGAGATCACCCGCTCGTCGAACTGGCGCTCGAAGTTGACGATGTAGTGCGGGATGCCGATGCGCCGCGCAACCCGGCGCGCGTCATGGAGGTCGTCGAGGGTGCAGCAGGAGCCGAACGACTGCGTGCCGCCTCGCTGATCGTAGAGTTGCATCGACAGGCCCACCACGTCGTGGCCGTCGGCGGCCAGCAGCGCGGCCGCCACGGACGAGTCGACGCCACCCGACATCGCGGCAACTATTCGCATCGGTTCGTTTCCAGTGTACAGATTCGGGTCCGGCCGGACGGGCCGAGCCGCGGCGTTCAGGCCGGGGCGTGCGCCGCGCCGGCTCGCGACAGCGCACGGAGCCTGGCGACGAGCGGGGGGAGGACGCCGACGAGCCGGTCGATTTCGTCGTCCGTGTTTCCGAGGCCCAGGCTGAAGCGAATGGAGCTCTGCGCGCGCCGCGGCGTGAGCCCCATCGCCCGGAGCACGTGCGACGGCTCGAGCGTCCCCGACGAGCAGGCGGAGCCGGTCGAGACGGCGATGCCCTCCAGGTCGAGCGCGATCAGCAGCGCCTCGGCCTCTACGCCGTGGAAGCTGATGTTCGTGGTGTTCGGGACGCGTTCGCCGCCGCCGTTCACGGCCGTGTCCGGAACGCGGTCGAGCAGCGAGGATTCCAGGCGGTCGCGCAGGGTGCGCAGCCGGGCCGCTTCGCGCGACAGCTTGGCGGCGGCCAGCCGCGCCGCCACGCCGAGCCCGACAATGGCCGGTACGTTCTCGGTCCCGGCCCGGCGGTTGCGTTCCTGTCGTCCGCCGGTCGTGGGGGCCACGAGTCGCATCCCGCGCCGAATCCAGAGCGCACCGACACCCTTCGGGCCGTTGAACTTGTGCGCGGAGATCGACAGCAGGTCGACACCGAGGGCGCCCACGTCGAGGGGCAGCTTGCCGGCCGTCTGCACGGCGTCGGTGTGGAACACGGCGCCGCGGCGGTGCGCGATCCCGGCCAGCTCGGCGATCGGCTGCAACGTGCCGATCTCGTTGTTCGCGTGCATGACGGAGACGAGCGCGGTGTCGTCGGTGAGGGCCGCTTCGAGCGCCGCCGGCTCGACGACGCCGGCGTCGCCGACCGGCAGCAGCGTCGAGGTCCAGCCGCGCTTCGACAGCGCCTTCAGCGTGTTGAGGACCGCCTCGTGCTCGATGGCGGAAGCTATGAGGTGGCGGCGTCCGGCCGCCGGCGACGCTTCCGCCACCCCGCGGATCGCCAGGTTGTCGGCTTCGGTGCCGCTGCCGGTGAAGATGACGTCGTTGGGCCGCGCGCCGAGGAGCGCCGCCACCGCCGAGCGTGCGTCGTCGAGGGCCGCCTTGGCCGCCTGACCGAACGCGTGGATGCTCGACGCGTTGCCGAAGCAGCCCCGGACCGCCTGGTGCATGGCGTCGGCGACCTCGGCGGCTACCGGCGTGGTGGCGTTGTGATCCAGATATGCGCGCACTTGGAGCGATCCTAGCACCCGAAGCACCGCGCGGGCTCCTGGACACGGTCTGGACGCCATTCTGTATACTGATTGGGAATTTCAAGATCTCCGATTCGCCACGCGGTGGTGGCCCAGCGACCAGAGGAAGCTTCATGTGGAAACGCGACGATGTACGCCCGCCGGACGACGGCAATGACGTAGAAGAACATCCCTTGGCCGGCATCGCGAGCACGGGCGCCTCGAGGCGTGCGCCCGTCGCCGAACGGCCGGCATCGCGGGACGTGGTCAACATCGGCAAGTCCGTGATCATCAAGGGCGAGTTGAGCGGCAGCGAGAATCTGACGATCGAGGGGCAGTTCGAAGGCAAGATCGAGTTGCGGGACAACGCTTTGACCGTGGGTCCCAACGGCAAGATCAAGGCCGAGATGCTGTTCGCCAAGTCGGTCGACATACTCGGTCGGGTGACCGGCAAGATCATGGCGGTCGACGTGGTGAGCATTCGCGAGAACGGTGCGGTCGACGGAGACATCACCGCGCCGCGCATCGCCATCGCCGACGGCGCCCATTTTCGCGGCAGCGTGGACATGCGCCGGGACAGCGTGAAAGCGGAACCGCGGGAGTCGGTCGTCGGCAAGGCGCCCGCCGCGCCCAAGGGACAGGTCGCCCCCGTTCAGGCGCAGCCGCAGCCGGGCCAGGCGCCGCCGCCCAGGGTGGGCCGCGCGGCCGGCGGGCGGCAGGCCCGCTAGGAGTCTGCGCCGCAGACGGGGGATGTGCGCCCGCGATCGATGACAGGTCGTGTCACGCTCGGATCCGGTTCCTTCGGCGGAGGCCGGCCCGCGCCCGATGCAGGCGCCGCGCTTTCCGAGCCCGATCGGTTGGTCTCGACGCGCGCGGTCGGCGTCCTGATCGATGCGCTCCGCAGCCGGGAATCCCCGATGCTGCTCGATCTCGGTCGCGTCGTCGGCGACAACGTCGCCTTCTTCACATCCAGGTTCGCCTGCCGGCTGGTCGTGGCCGACCTGTTTGCGGATCTGGACGAGCGGTCGTCCGCGGGTGAACGGAACGAGGATCAGACCGGAGCGTGGGTCGCGGAAACGATCCGAGCGGAGCCCGAGTCCGTCGACGCGATTCTGTGCTGGGATACTCTCGAGCACCTGACGGCCGTCGAGGGGCAGATCCTGGCCGAGAGGCTCACTCGCGTGCTGAGGCCGGAGGGCATTCTGCTGCTGAGCTTCAGCGGCGAGTGGAACGCCCAGCCGGGCTACGCCACCTACGGCATCGTCGACCGGTCGACGTTGCGGCGGCAGTTCTACGCCGGCGCGTCGCGGCAGATGCGCGTGCTGACGAGTCGTGAGGTGACGGAGACGTTTCGGAATCTCTCGATCGTCGATGCTTGCCTGTTTGCGACGCGGGCGCAGGAGATGGTGTTTCGAAAGCCGTCGCACTCGACGGCGACCGGCAAGGGCGTCGCGTCGCGCCCGCGCCTCGAAGTGTAAGTTTTGACAGGATGGCCCGACCGATTGTCGCCCTGCTGACCGATTTCGGCACCACAGACCATTACGTCGGTGCGATGAAGGGGGTCGTTCTGGGGATCTGTCCCGAGGCGGCCGTCGTCGACATCTCGCACGATGTGCCGGCCCATGACGTGCTGACGGCCGGCCTCGAGCTGGCGGCGGCCTACCGCTACTTTCCCGCCGGCACGGTGTTTCTCGTGGTCGTCGATCCGGGGGTCGGCTCGAGTCGCCGCGGGTTGGCCGCCGAGGCGGGAGACTATCGCTTCGTGGCGCCCGACAACGGTGTCCTGACGGCCGTGTTCCAGGAGACGCCGCCGAAACGGGTGGTCGAGCTTACCGAGCGCAGGTATGCCCGGCCGACGGTGAGCCGGACGTTCGAGGGGCGAGACCGCTTTGCGCCCGGAGCGGCGTGGCTCGCCAAGGGCGTTCAGTTGCCGGCGCTCGGCCGGCCGCTCACCGACTACTCCAGCATCGGGATTCCGACGCCGGAGACGGGCGAAGGGCGAATCGCCGGCGAGGTGTTGCGGGTCGACGCCTTCGGCAATCTCATCACCAACATAGGCCGGCGGGCGTTCGACGTTCTCTGTCGGGGCGGCGCCATCCGCATCGAGGTGGGCGGCGAGGACATCGGCCGTCTGGTCGAGACCTACGCGGACATCGGTCCCGACGAGGTGTGTGCGCTCTTCGGAAGCACGGATTGCCTCGAATTCGCGGCGAACTCGGCCAGCGCCGCCGCGCGCCTGTCGGTCGAACGCGGGGCGCGGGTCATCGTCAGTCGTCCGTGACGGCGCCGTACGAGTCCGGGCGGCGGGCTGCGACCAGGGAATCGCAGGGGACGGGCATGAAGAGGGAAAAGGACGCAGATGTTCGATCTTGAGTTGACCGAGGAACAGCGGCTGCTGGAGCAGTCCGTGCGCGAATGGGCCGGCCGCGAGGTGGCTCCCCGGATCCGCGAGCTGGATCGCCAGCATCGATTCGATCCCGCCATCCTCACGCAGATGGCGGACCTGGGGCTGCTGGGCATGTGCGTGCCGCGGGAGTACGGCGGCGCCGGAATGGACTACCTCAGCCATGGTCTGGCGTGCGAGGAGACCGAGTACGTCGATACGTCGTTGCGCGTGATCCTGTCCGTGCACCTCGCCCTGAACTCGCTGACCGTGTTGACCTGGGGCACCGAGGATCAGAAACGGCGCTACCTTCTTCCGCAGGCCCAGGGGCGGAAGATCGCCAGCTACGGGCTCACCGAGCCGGGAGCGGGCAGCGACGTCCGCGGGATGCAGTCGGTGGCCGTCAAGCGCGGTGACCGGTACGTGCTCACGGGCGAGAAGATGTGGATCTCGCTGGCCGACGTGGCGGATCACTTCCTGGTGTTCGCCTACAGCGACCTGGAGAAGAAACAGAAGCGCGACGTCTCCGGCATCAGCGCGTTTCTCGTGGAGCGGAGCTTTCCGGGCTTCTCCAGCGGCACGCTGACCGAGAAGTGGGGGATTCTCGCGGGCAACACGGGCTACTTCAAGATGGACGAGGTGGAGGTGCCCGAGGAGAACCTGCTCGGCCGCGAGGGCGAGGGCTTCAAGATCGCCATGTTCGCGCTCGACCAGGGACGCCTGAGCGTGTCGGCGGGCGCGACGGGCCTGATCCGGGCGTGCCGGGACGCGAGCGTGGCGTACGCCCGGGATCGGAAGACGTTCGGCGTGCCGATCGGCCAGCACCAGCTCGTCAAGGAGATGATCGCGCAGATGGAGTCGGACTACCAGGCGGCGCGGCTGCTCTGGATGCGCTCGGCCTGGCTGAAGAACGAGGGGCGGCGCAGCACGCGGGAGACCGGCCTCGCCAAGTGGTTCGCGACGGTGGCTTCCGAGCGGGCGGCGGGCGACGCCGTGCAGATTCACGGCGCGAACGGCTACTCGGACGAGTACCCGGTCGGCCGCTTCTACCGCAACTGCAAGGGCGCCGTGATCTACGAGGGGACGCGCGAGATTCACAAGATCATGCAGGCGGACTACGCGCTTGGATACCGGGTGGACAAGCCGACGCGGTGCCGGTTGCCGGCCTACCGGGAGGCGGTGCAGGCGTGACCACGACGAGCGAGGATCTGACGTCCGGGTTTCTCGACGTTGTCGAGCAGGCGGCGATTGCCTGCGCGCACACGATGGGACGCGGCGATCGCCATCTTTCCGACCGGGTCGCGGTCGAGGCGATGCGCGCCCGTCTCGATCGCGTCCCCATCGATGGCCGCGTGGTGATTGGAGAAGGGGAGCGCGACAAGGCCCCGATGCTCTACATCGGCGAGCGCGTCGGGCAGGGGGCGAACGGAGAGGAGGGGCTGCCCGAGATCGACATCGCCGTCGATCCTCTGGAAGGCACGAACCTGTGCGCCACCGGCGCCCCGCGGGCGATCGCCGTGCTGGCGGCATCTGAACGGGGCGGGCTGCTGCACGCGCCGGACATCTACATGCAGAAGCTGGTGGTCGGCGCGCAGTCGAAGAACTCGGTGAATCTCGACGCGCCGGTGGGCCACAACCTGAAGCAGATCGCCCGGTGCCTCGACCGCGACGTGGAGGACCTGGTCGTCGTCGTGCTCGATCGCAAGCGGCACGAGCCGCTGATAGCGGAGATTCGGGAGGCCGGGGCGCGGATTCGACTGGTCGGCGACGGCGATCTGACCGCCGCCATCGGGGCCGCGGTGGTCGGCAGCGGCGTGCACGCGGTCATGGGCAGCGGCGGCGCTCCCGAGGGGGTCCTGGCCGCGGCCGCGATGCGCTGTCTCGGCGGCGAGATCTTCGCGCGCCTGATCATCGATTCGCCGGAGAAGGAAGCCCGCGCCAAGTCGATGGGCATTGCCGAGCCGCGCCGGGTGTACACCTCGGCGGACCTGGCGGCCGGGAAGCAGCTCATCTTCGCGGCGACCGGCGTGACCGAAGGGGCCCTCATGAAGGGCGTACGGTTCTTCGGCGAAGGGTGCCGCACGAGCTCGGTCGTGATGCAGACCAATCCCCACCGCGTCCAGTTCATCGACACCATTCACGTCAAGGAGCAGGCCGGGCGGCGCGGGCTGCGCTTCTGAGTCAGCCCGGGTCCGGGGGATCTTCCTTCTTGCGGTGCTTGCGCTGCCGGAACGGGCGCCGGGTCTTGTCCTCGTGGACGCCGCCCTTCTGTCTCGGGAGCGGCACGCGGACGCGCGGCTTCGGCTGCCGGGAGGGCGTACGTGGCGGTTGACGTGAAGTCATGGCGCGCTCGTGCCGCGTTGCCGCGTCGGTTGGCCGTCGATCCGGACCGTCCGGATTCGGCCGCTCTCCAACCGGCCGTCGACGCGCTCGCGGCCGGAGAGGTGGTCGCGTTCCCTACCGATACGTTGTACGGTCTGGCGGTCGATCCCCGCCGGTCCGATGCGGCGCGGCGGCTCTTTGCGGTGAAGCGCCGCCCGGCCGGCGTGGCGGTGCCGTTGATTGCAGCGGACGTTGGCCAGGTCGCGCTGGTCGTGCGAAGTCTCACGCCGCTCGCCCGCCGCCTGGCCGACCGCTGGTGGCCCGGTCCGGTCTCGATCGTGCTGGACGCCCTGCCCGAACTCGACCCGCGCCTGGTGGATGCGGCCGGCACGATCGCACTCCGCGTCCCGGCGCATTCGCTGGCGCGGCGTCTCGCGGCGTGCTTCAACCACCCTATCACGGCCACGAGCGCCAACCGGAGCGGGGAATCCCCGGCCACGGATGCCGCTTCGGTGGTCGAGGCTCTGGGTCGTGAGGTGCCCATGGTGGTCGATGGTGGACCGACCGCGGGCGGGCCGCCGTCGACGATCGTGGACGCACGGGGCGGCGCGCCTGCGCTGGTGCGGGAAGGGGTGGTCTCGTGGAGCCGCGTGCTACAATCGCTGGCGTGAAGGGCTCCGCGGTGGCGGCACGCCACGCCGTCGCGCGTGAGCGGGCGGTGATCGTCGGTCTCCAGCCCAGTCTGCTCACCGGGGGCGAGGCCGAGTCGTCGAACGCATTCTTCGTCACCCTGGACCGCCGGCACCGGGGTATCCTTCCCGACCGGGAGCGTGTGTCGTGACGCTGCGTACGACCGCGGGAGCGTTGCTCGCCGCGGCTCTGCTGGTGGGTGGTTGCGCGGTTCGCGTGCCGGTCGTTACAACCCCCGCGTACCCCGACTTCGTCTTTCCGGCGGCGCCTTCCTCGTACGCGGAATCGCCCGCCGCGGACGAGCAGCGGGATGCGTGGGCGTTCCTCCAGACGGGGGATCTGGCGCAGGCGGAGGCGCGTTTCGCCGCGCTGCTCGAGCGCGACGCCGCGTTCTTCCCGGCGGCTGCCGGACTTGGGTGGGTGGATCTCGCCCGTGGCGGATACCGGGACGCGCTCGAGCATTTCGATGCGGCCCTGGGCGCCGCGGCGCACTATGTGCCGGCCCTGGTCGGGCGGGGTGACGCGTTGCTGGGCGCGGACGACATCAGCGGCGCGCTCGCGAGCTTCGAGGGGGCGCTGGCCGCGGCTTCGGCGCCGGCGCGGGTCGAGAGGCTCGTCGGCGAACTGCGGCTGCGGGTGATGACGGAGCGGTACGACGACGCGCTCGCAGCGGTCGCCGCCGGGCGCCTGTCGGAGGCCGAGGCCGCCTACGCGGACGTGATCGCGGCCTCGCCGGATAGTGCGTTCCTGTACCTGGAGTTGGCGAGGCTCAAGCAACGGCAGGCCGAGACCGCCGAAGCGCTGGTCTGGACGCGCCGCGCCCGGCAGCTCGAGCCGAACGAGCCCGGCGCCGTGCTGTTGGAGGCCTCGCTGCTCGAAGCACTGGGTGAACTCTCGGCCGCCGAGGACGCGTACGAGTTGGCCGAGGCGATCGATCCGACTGACGCGTCCGCCGCGGGTCTGGCGCGCGTGCGTCGCGAACTGCAACTCGCGGCGCTGCCGGAACAGTATCGCGGCCTCGCCGTAGCGGAGTCGGCCACGCGCGGCGATCTGGCGGCGCTGCTGGGCGTGCGGCTGGCCGAGTTGCTCGATGACGCGGCGTTCGGTGCGCCGACCCCCATCCTGACGGATACACGCGATCACTGGGCGAGTTCCTGGATAGTGGAGGCGGCGCGTGCCGGCGTCATGGGAATCGGCGCGGGCAACCGGTTCGAGCCCGAACGGATCGTGCGCCGCGGCGACCTTGCCGACGTCGTGGCCGCCGCGCTCGTTCTGATCGCCGATTTCGACCCGGATGCGGCACGCCGCTGGCAGACCGCGCGCGTGGAGTTCTCGGACATGAATCCGGGGCACCTCAATTACGAGAGTGCGACGCGTGCGATCGCCGCCGGGGTGCTCCGCATCGACGGCGACCGGCAGTTCGATCCGATCCGGCCGGTCAGCGGGGCGGAGGCCGTCGACGCCGTCGAGCGGCTCGCGCAGTTGGCCGCGGGCCTGGGATGAGCGCGATGACGGCGCTTACCACCGCCAATCAGCTCACGTTGTTCAGGCTCTTCGCGGTTCCCTGCGTGGTCATCCTGGTGCTGTACCGCTTCAACGGATGGGCGCTCATCACCTTCGCCGTCGCGGGAATCACCGACGCACTCGACGGGGTCATCGCGCGTCGCTCCGGCCAGCCGACGAGCCTGGGCGCGTTCCTGGACCCGATGGCAGACAAGCTGCTGCTGCTGTCGACGTTCGTGGTGCTGACCCTGGAGCGCGACCCGCCGCTGCCGAACGTGCTCCCGGTCTGGCTCACCGTTCTCGTCATCAGCCGCGACGTCATAATCGTATTGACGGTGGCGGTGGTGAATCTGGCGATCGGGCGCCGCGAGTTCCATCCGTCCACCCTTGGCAAGGTCGCCACGCTGCTCTACGTGCTGACCTGCGCCTTCACCCTCCTGTTCAACTACCTGGAGAGTCCCTCCGTGGTCGTCGACTTCATGGTGTACGCGTCGCTGGTCGTGACTGTCGGCTCCGGCCTGCACTACATCCTGCACGTGGCCCGCCTCGTCAACGAGGGGTGAGCCCGCTCTACGGGCTTGCGCCGGCCGCGGCCAGCCTCGATCGAAAGTAGTCGATCGTCACTTCCAGGCCCTCGGCCAGCGACACGTCGGGCTCCCATCCCAGGAGGGTCCGCGCGCGGGTGATGTCCGGTTGGCGCACCTTCGGGTCGTCGGTGGGGAGCGGCATCCGCACCACGCGAGACCGCGAGCCGGTCGCGGAGATGATGGCGTCGGCGATCTCTCGAATCGTCATTTCGGCCGGATTGCCGAGGTTGACCGGTTCGTTGACGTCGGATTCCGCGAGCGCGATGATCCCGCGCACCAGGTCGCGGATGAAGCAGAAGCTGCGCGTCTGCTCGCCGTCGCCGTAGACCGTGACGTCCTCGCCGCGCAGCGCCTGGGTGATGAAGTTCGGGATCGCGCGGCCGTCCTGCAGCCGCATCCGCGGGCCGTAGGTGTTGAAGATGCGGACGATCTTGGCGTCCAGTCCGTGGTAGCGGTGGTAGGCGGTGGTGATTGCCTCGGCGAAGCGCTTCGCCTCGTCGTAGACCCCGCGTGGGCCGATGGGATTGACGTTGCCCCAGTAGCTTTCCCGCTGCGGGTGCTCCAGCGGGTCGCCGTAGACTTCCGACGTCGAGGCCAGCACGAAGCGCGCGCCCTTGGCCTTGGCCAGGCCCAGGGCGTTGTGCGTTCCCAGGGCGCCCACCTTGAGGGTGGGGATCGGCAGATCCAGATAGTCGACCGGACTCGCCGGGCTCGCCCAGTGCAGAACCAGGTCCACCGGTCCCGCAACGGAGATGTCCCTGGTGACGTCGTGCTCGATGAACTCGAACTCCCGGTCACGCAGATGCCGGATGTTCGCGAGGCTGCCGGTCAGCAGGTTGTCGATCCCGACCACCGAGCAGCCGCGTTCGAGAAGGCCGTCGGCCAGGTGGGAGCCGATGAATCCGGCCACTCCGGTGATGACGGCGCGTTGCATCGAGGCCCGTCCGGGTCAGTATGCGTTGCGGTGGAACGAGAGGCGGAGCACCGTCAGCCACATGATCTTGAAGTCGAGGGCGACGGACCAGTTCTCGATGTAGTAGAGATCGTACTCGATGCGCTTCTCGATGGAGGTGTTCCCGCGCAGGTCGTTCACCTGCGCCCAGCCGGTCAGTCCGGCCTTCACCTTGTGACGGAGCATGTACTGCGGAACCTGATCCTTGAACTGCTCGACGAAGTACGGGCGCTCGGGCCGCGGTCCGACCAGGGACATCTCGCCGCGCAGCACGTTCCAGAGCTGCGGCAGCTCGTCGAGGCTGAAGCGGCGCAGCACGCGACCGACCGGCGTGCAGCGTGGATCGTCCCTGCGGGTCCAGATCGGTCCCGTGTGACGTTCGGCGTCGGTGAACATCGATCGGAACTTGATCGTCATGAACGGGCGGCCGTCGAGCCCCATGCGCTCCTGCCGGTAGATTGCCGGGCCGGGAGAGGTCAGACGGATGACGGCGGCGATCACCCCCATCGGCACCGCCAGCACCAGCAGTGCCGCGACCGTGCAACCGACGTCGATGACTCGCTTGACGGCGGCGTTCAGGCCCTGCAGCGGGACGTCGTTCACGTTGATCAGCGGAATCCCGTCGAGCTCCTCGAGCCGGGCGCGCAGCGTGACGAACTGCAAGAAGTCGGGCACCACCTTGACGTCTATGCACTCGCGGTTGGCCACCTCGATCAGCCCGAGCATCTTGACGTGCCGGTCCAGCGGGAGCGCCACGTACAACTGGTCGATGCGCTCCCGCGCGACGACGTCCCCGGCATCGGCCAGCGTCCCCAGCAGCGGGAGGCCGCGATAACCCACGTTGTCGCCGCCGGCGACGTCGTCGTCGAGGAAGCCGGTGACGTGGTACCCGAACTCGGCATGCCGCAGAAAGCGATCCGCGACGTGCCGCGCGAGCTCGCCGGTGCCGGCGATGAGCACGCGCCGCAGTCCGATGCCCGCCGCGAACCGGCGCCGCATGTAGCGCCGCAGCAGGTCCCGTGACGCGTAGGTCAGGCCGACGTTCAGGACGACGAACAGGCCCCAGACGAGGCGTGAGACCTCGAACGCTCCGGCGTCCCGGTCGGCCGGCGAAGCGGAGTACACCTGCACGTACAGCGTGCCGAGCAGCCCCGCGATCACGGCGAGCAGCGTGCCGACGAGCAGGTTGAAGAAGTCGTCGACGCCGGTCCGGTGGCGATGCAGGCGGTAGGCCCCCTGCAGGTGGAACGCCAGCGGTACGAGCAGGCCGACGAACGGCATCAGGACGAGGTACTGCGGAACGAAGGCCGGCTGTCCCTTCGGCGTCGCGAACAGGCCGACCTCGAAGCGCAGGTAGTAGGCCAGCGCGAACGCCGCCATGCCGAGCGTGAAGTCGAGGACGACGTGGCACGCGGTGAGAACTCTCGTCTGCCGAGTCATGTCGTCGGCCGAATCTTCTTGCGCTCTTCGCCGCTCGTCAGGAGGCGAGCCTCTCGATCGTCTCGCGCATCCGCTGCTGGAACACCGGCCGGGAGAAACGCGACGCCGCGCTGCGAAGCCGCGCCGGATCGAACGCCCGGTCGTCGAGCGACCGGATGGCCGAGGCGAAGGCGCCGGCCGTCGGCTCGGGCACGAGCAGGCCCGTGGCCTCGTGCTCGACCGTCTCGCACGCGCCGCCGCTGGCGAGGGCGATGACGGGGCGTCCGCAGGCCTGCGCCTCGACCGGCGCGATGCCGAAGTCCTCCTCGCCGGTGAGCAGGCAGGCGCGGGCGCCGCGGTACAGCGCCCGGAGCTCGGTTTGCGAGCAGTGTTCCATGAACTCCACCGTGGGACCGGCGAGGCGGCGCAACCTGGCGGCCTCCGGGCCGCTGCCGACCACGCGCAACGGCACGTCCGCCTGACGGCATGCCTCTATCGCCAGGTCCACGCGCTTGTAGGGTACCAGCGCCGAAACGATGATGAAATAGTCGCCGGGCGCCGATCCGTCCGGGTGGTAGAAGTGCGTGTCGACTGGCGGCTCGAGCACGTCGGCTGTCCGATTATAGTATCGGTCGATCCGGCCGGCCACATAGCGCGAGATGGCGACGTAGTGATCGACGCGGTCGGCGGTCGCCGCGTCCCAACGGGCCAGGCGCCGCAGCGCGAGTCCGTAGAGCCTGCTTCGGAGCGCCCCGACCCGCGCCGGACCGAAATAGGCGTCGAACTGATCCCAGGCGTAGCGCATCGGCGTGAAGCAGTAGCAGAGGTGGCGCGCGCGCCCCGTCGGCACCACGGCCTTCGCGGCGCAGTGGCTGGTGCTGATGACGAGCTCGACGTCGTCGAGATCGAGCTGCTCGACCGCGGCCGGAAACAGCGGGAGGTATTGCCGGTAGCGCGTCCGCGCCAACGGCAGATGCTGGACGAAGGACGCCCGGGGGTGGTGCGCCTCGATGCGCGGCGTCACGCTTCCGGGCACGTGCACCAGCGTCAGCAGCCGGGCGTCGGGAACCAGCTCGAGGATGGCCTCGAGGGTGACCTCTCCGCCGCGCATTCCGGTCAGCCAGTCGTGGACGACGGCGACGCGCCTGCCGCCGACGTTCGCCGGAGTGACCGCCGGTTGGGCCAGCGTCGCGTCGCTCAGCGCTCTCCCTCGATTTCTTCGTAGATGCGGCGTACTTGCGTCACCGAACGCTCCCACGAGAATCGGCCGGCTCTAGCGAGGCCCTTGCGCCGCAGGTCCGCGCGGAGATCGTCGTCCTCGAGAACGCGCGTGATGCCGTCGGCAATCGACCCCGCTTCCAGGGGATCGACCAGCACCGCGGCATCGCCGAGAACCTCCGGCAGCGACGAGACGTTCGAAGCGACGACGGGCGTGCCGCTGGCGATGGCTTCGAGCGGCGACAGCCCGAACCCCTCGTACAGGGACGGGAAGACGAACACTTCCGCGAGCCGATACAGCACCGCCAGCGTCTCGACCGTCTGGTAGCCGAGGAAGCGGACGTGCTTGTGCAGATTGTAGCGATGCACGGCGCGCCGCAGCATGGCGTAGCGCGAGACCTCGCTGCCGCTCAGCAGCAGGCCGAGGTCGTCGAACCCGCGCTGTCGGACCGTCACGAACGCATCGATCAGGCGCTCGAGATTCTTGTGCGGCTTCACGTTGCCGGCGTACATGATGAACCGCTCGGGGAGCTGATAGCGTTCGCGGACGCGGACCAGATCGGCCTCGGCCGGCGTCTCGCGGAAGCGCTCGTCGATGGCGTTCGGGATCACGCTGATCCTGGCTTCAGGGACGTCGAAGAAGCGGATGATGTCCCGCTTGGAAGCGTGCGACACGGTGAGGACGCGGCGGGCGCGGCGCGTGGCGGACCAGATCTGCGCCCGCGCGTAGACGTGGGCCAGACGGTTCGGCAGGTACTGGGGGAACCGCAGGTGAATGCAGTCGTGAATCGTGACGATGGCGCGGCACGGGGTCAGCGGGGGCAGCACGTAGTGCGGCGCATGGAACAGCGTGGCGCGACTGCGGCCGAGGCTGAGGGGCACCGTGAACTGCTCGCTGATCGAGTAGTTCGGCGCTTCCTGGGTGATGGTCCTGAAGTTCTCGCCGAGCGAGGCGGCGAAGTCGGCGTCGTCGCGGCGGCACAGCAGCACGTAGTCCGTTTCGCGGTCGAGCCGGGCGAGCTGCCGCACGAGGTTGCGGACGTACGTGCCGATCCCGAAGTCGTTCAGCTTGCGTACGTCGATCGCGACTCGCACGGCTCCCAACTATAGCGCCGGCGGGTGATGGCCGCGCGCGCGCAGGTAGAGGCGCAGAGCGCCGGCCCAGCGCGGGTGGTGCTTGCGGTAGAACGCGATCTGGCTGCGCCGGTAGGCCGCCCGCGCGGCGGCCGGATCGGAGGCGCCGGAGCGGCCCCTCGCGTGAACGATCTCGGCGGCGGGCGTGAAGAGCACGCGGTGCCCGGCCGCGCGCAGCGCCGCGCAGAAGTCGACGTCCTCCCCGTACAGGAAGAACCGTTCGTCCAGCCATCCGGCCGCGGCCCCGGCGGCGCGGCGTACCAGCAGGCACGCGCCGCTGACCCACTCGGGGTGGTGCGGCGTCGCGACCTGCCGCTCGAACCAGCGGACGACGGGGCCGATGCGGCGGGCGAGACCGCGCGCGATGAGCTTCTGCCGCGCCTCGTTCCAGGGGGACAGCATGCGTCCGAACGAGAGCTCGACCGTGCCGTCGAGCCCCACGAGGCGCGGCCCGGCCGCGGCCGCCGCGGGATCGTCGTCGAGGGCGCCGGCCAGGCGGTCGATGCTCCCCGGCGGCACGATGGTGTCGCTGTTGAGCAGCAGCACCAGATCGCTGTCGCGGGCCCGGATTCCGGCGTTGGTGGCCGCCGCGAACCCGGCGTTGCATCCCATCTCGATGACCTGCACGTGCGGCCAGGCGGTCCGCACGGCCTCGACGCTGCCGTCCGACGAAGCGTTGTCCACGACGACGATGGCGTGCGTCAGGCGGGGCGGGGAGGCGTGCAGCGACCGCAGGCAGGCTTCGAGGTCGCGCCGCGTGTTGAAGCTGACGATCACGATGGCCAGGCGGGTCATGGCCGCTCCGCCGCGGCGTCGCGCAGCACGGCGAACGTCTCCGCCGCGGCGCGTGTCCACGTGTAGCGGGCGAGCAGCGGCCCCGCCCGCGCGAGCAGGGCCTCGCGGACCTCGCGGCGGGTGACGACCTCCACGAGCGCCGCCGCCACCGCGCCGGGATCGCCGATCGGGACACGGCGCACGGCGTCTCCGTAGACCTCGCGCGCAACCGCGGTGTCTCCCGCGACGACCGGGGTGCCGGCGGCGAGCGCTTCGAGAGGCGTCAGTCCGAACCCTTCGTACTCCGAGAGCCAGGCGAAGACGGTCGCGCGCCGGTACAGCGCACCCAATGCGCCGTCGTCCACGTAGGGCAGGAACGCCACGCGCGACGCGACGCCGCGGGCCTCGGCGATTCCCCGCAGGTCTTCGGGGGGCCACGTGCGATCCGGACCCACGATGGCGAGCTCGACCTCGGGTACGGCGCGCGAGACCTGCTCGAACGCGGCAAGCAGCAGGGGAAGGCGCCGGCGTGCGAACAACGCGCCGACATACAGCACCAGGGGGGCGCCGGACGCCGCCGGTAGCGGCGGCTCGCCCGGCGGCTTCGGGCAGGAGGGCGCCGCCACCCCGTTGTGGACGACCCGCACCCGCGCCGGGGGCGTTCCCAGGTGCTCGAGGATCTCCTGCCGCGAGAATTCCGATACGGCGATGACGGTCCGGGCGGCGGCGGCGGCGCGGGCCGCCAGCCATCGCCGGCGGAGGCCCTCGCGCCACCCGAACCACTCGGGGTGTGCGGTGAACGAGACGTCGTGCAGCGTGACCACCGACGGGATGTCGAGCACGAGCGGCACCGAGTAGCCCGGACCGAAGAAGACGTCGAGCCGATCGTCCGCCGCCCGCCGCGCCAGGCTGATCTGCTCCCACCAGGGGCCGCCCGCGCCGGGTATCGTGGCGTGGTTCAGGCGGGCGCCGGGTCCCGCCCGGTTGGGGAGCGGGGCTTCCGCCGGCAGGGGACGGGGGGTGTAGACGAGCAGCTCGTGTCCCGCGTAGGCGGGTGCGCCGCTCCACTCGGCGCACAGGCTCGCCAGGTAGCGGCCGACCCCGGTGCGGCGGCCGAGCAGCTCCCGGCCGTCGATGCCGATTCTCATGCCGGCGTTCCCGCCCGCCGCGCTCGGCCCTCGATCGCCGTGCGGTAGGCGCGGCGCAACGATCTCGCGGACGCCTGCCAGTTGAACGCACGGGCCCGGCGGAGCCCGCGGGCGGTGCAACCCGCGGCGAACACGTCGTCGGTCAGGACGCGTTCGAGAGCGTCGGCGATGGCGGCGGTGTCGGTCGGATCGACAAGCAACCCCGCATCGCCGACCACCTCCGGCAGTGCGCCCCGGTTCGAGGCCACGACCGGCACGCCGACCGTCATGGCCTCGAGCGCCGGCAGTCCGAAGCCCTCGTCGAGCGAGGGCAGCACCAGCACCCGCGCACCGGCGAACAGCGCCCGCAGCGCCGGCGTGTCCAGATACCCGGTACGCCGCACGCGGCCAGCCAGCGGCGGGCGTGCCGTGCGCTCCAGCCCGTCGTCCGCGCCGCCCCCCCCGGCCAGAACCAGGTCCGGCACGCCCGGCGCGCGCGTGACGAGCCGTGCGTAGGCGTCGAGGAGGCCGGCGATGTTCTTGCGGGGTGCGATAGTTCCCACGAAGAGCACGTGTCCGTCCGCCGGCGGAGCGTCCCGCGCCGGCCAGTCGGGCGCCCCGTTCGGGCAGACGGAGATCGCCTCGGGGGGAACGTGCAGCCGGCGTTCGACCTCGGTCGCGGTGTGCCGGGAGGGCACGACGACGTGCGCCGCACGTGCGGCATGACGGCGGACCAGCGCGGCGTAGTCCCGGCGCACCTCGCCGGTCGTGCGGTCCGGGTGATCGAGGAAGTCCAGATCGTGAATCGTGATGACCTGCGCCGCGCCGCGCGACGGCACCAGCAGCGGGTGCGGCGAGTGCACGACGTCGAATCGCCTGCCGGCGATCGCTTCTACCGGCGGCCATCCGGCCCGGTGCCAAGCCAGGTTGAGCAGCCGAACCGGTATGCGGCGATCGATGCTGCGGACGGCGGCGGGCACCGGCGGCTCGGCATGGGCCAGACGGTCCTTCCAGGATGCGCTGAAGACCGTCAGCTCGAGGGGATCGAGGGGCGCCGTCGCTTCGCACTCCAGCCCGGCGAGGGCCGCGACCAGATGGTGTACGAACGCGCCCACGCCTGTCGGGCGGCGTAACGCCGGCCGATAGTCGATCATGACGCGCATCCGAACGGGATCGTACCATACGGTCGCGGTTCGACCCGCCTTCGCGCCCCGCACGTTGAAATGGGACAAGTCCTTCTAAATCAGTGTTTTTGACAGGTTTTGGCGGTGCGTGCTAGCGTTGTCGGTTTGCTGAGAAGCGCCGAATGGGGTTCTAGTAGATGAAGCTTGCGGTGGTCGGAAGCGGCTACGTTGGATTGGTCGTCGGCGCGTGTTTCGCGGAGAACGGCAACGACGTCGTTTGCGTCGACAGCGACGCCGCAAAGATCGCGTCCCTGAAGCAGGGGCGGCTGCCCATCTACGAACCTGGCCTCGGCGAGCTGGTCGCGCGCAACGGAGCGGAGAAACGGCTTCGGTTCTCGACCGAGCTGGCGCCGGCGGTCGAGAGCGCGCAGGTCGTCTTCATCGCGGTGGGCACCCCGCCGGGGGAGGACGGTTCGGCCGACCTGTCGTACGTGCTGGACGTGGCCCGCGACCTGGCGCGCGCCATGTCCGGCTACACCGTCGTCGTCACGAAGAGCACGGTGCCGGTCGGCACCGCGGCCCGCCTGCGCGCGGTGATCGCCGATGAGACGAGCCAGCCGTACAGCGTGGTCAGCAATCCCGAGTTCCTCAAGCAGGGGGCGGCGATCGACGACTTCATGCGTCCCGACCGCGTCGTGATCGGCGCCGAGGACGAACGCGCGGCGGGATTGATGCAGACCCTGTACGCGCCGTTCACGCGCACCGGCGCACCGATTCAGCTCATGGATTGCGCGAGCGCCGAGCTGTGCAAGTACGCCTCGAACGCGATGCTGGCGACGCGCGTGTCGTTCATGAACGAGATCGCGACGGTCTGCGAGCTGTTCGGGGCGGACGTCGACAACGTGCGGCGCGCCATGGCCGCCGACCGGCGCATCGGGCCGTCGTTTCTGTTTCCCGGCATCGGCTACGGCGGAAGCTGCTTTCCCAAGGACATCAAGGCGCTCGTCAGCTCGTCGCGCGCCGAGGGTTACCGCTGTCGGATTCTGGAATCGGTCGAGGCCGTCAACGCCGCGCAGAAGGTGCGTCTCGTGGACAAGATGCGCGCCCACTTCGACTCGCTCACCGGCAGGACGATCGGGGTGTGGGGACTCTCGTTCAAACCGCGCACCGACGACGTGCGCGAGGCGCCGTCGGTGCCGACCATAGAGGCGCTGCTGGCCGCGGGCGCGGTCGTGCGGGCATACGATCCGCAGGCGGAGCGGGCGGCGCGCGCCATCTTCGGAGAGCGGATCACCTATGCCGCGCGCAGCTACGACGCGCTCGAGGGCGCCGACGCGCTGGCCATCGTGACGGAGTGGAACGAGTTCCGCGAGCCCGACTTCGCGCGAATGCGTTCGCTCATGCGGGCGCCGGTGATCTTCGATGGCCGCAACGTGTTCGACGTCGAGCAGATGCGGACGGAAGGGTTCACCTACTACTCGATAGGGAGGTAGTCGGTTGCATCCCGTGGCTCGTCTCGCCCGGTACGGGATTCCGCATCGGTGGCGGTTCGGCTGGGCGGTGGCGGCAATGGGAGTCTACGCGGCGGCGTCGGTGGCGCTGGTCGCGCTGATCGACCCGATCTTCAACGACGTCCTCCGGCCCGAGGACGTCCGCGGCGGCGATTCGCAGTTCTGGGTCATCGCGGCGATGCTGCTCGGCGAGGCGGCGGTCGCGGAGCTGCGCGTCGCGCTCGGGTCGGAGTTCCGGACCATCGCGGCCATGATTCTGGCCTTCGGCCTCGCGAAGGGACTCGGGAACTACTTCTCGGTCTTCCTGATGGCCGACGTCGGACAGCGGGTGGTGCGCGACCTGCGCAACGAGCTGTTCCGGCATATCGTGGGCCAGTCCGCCGGCTTCTTCGCGCGGCACACGACCGGCGGCCTGATGTCGCGCATGATGCACGACGTCATGCGCATTCAGCAGGTGGTCACGGTGACGCTCGGGGACCTGCTGCGCGAGACGATCACGGTCATCGGCCTGGCCGCCCTCCTGTGCGTTCTAGACGCCCGGCTGGCACTGGTCGCCATCAGTTGCGCGCCGCTGGTGGTCTACCCGCTCGTGCGACTGGGGCAGCGGGTGCGGCGCAACACCTACCGCGGCCAGGAGGAGCTCGGCCGCCTGTCGCACGTCACTGCCGAGGCGTTCACCGGACACCGCATCGTGAAGGCCTTCGCGGCCGAGGCGTTCGAGGCGGGCCGGTTCGCCCGCACGTCGGAACAGGTCTACCGGATCGCGATGAAGGTGACCAGCACGCTTTCCGTCCTGCCGCCGCTCATGGAGTGGCTCGGCGCCTTCGCGGTGGTCGGCGTCCTCTGGTACGGTTCCAGCCGGATCGCCGGCGGAGAGATGACGGCGGGAGAGTTCACCACCTTCGTGGCCGCGCTGCTCGTGATGTACGGGCCGGTGAAGAAGCTGAGCCGCGTGAACGCCAACATCCAGCAGGCGCGCGCGGCGGCCGAACGGGTCTTCGAGATGCTGGACGTGCGTAGCGAGGTGCGGGACCGTTCGTCCGCGCGTCCGCTGGCGCCTCTCCGATCCGCAATCAGCTTCCGGGACGTCAGCTTCGCCTATGACCGGACCGTCGGCGACCCGGTCCTGCGCGGCGTGTCGTTCGAGGTCGCGGCGGGGCAGGTGGCCGCCCTCGTCGGCCTCAGCGGCGCCGGCAAGACGACGCTGGTCAACCTCGTGCCGCGGTTCTACGACGTCACCGGCGGGGCGATTCGGATCGACGGCGTCGACGTCCGCGACGTCACTCTCGGGTCCCTGCGTGAGAACATCGGCATCGTCACGCAGGACACCGTCCTGTTCGACGACACCATCGCCCACAACATCGCGTACGCCGCGCCCGATGCCGCACCGGCCATGATCGAGGCGGCGGCCCGCGCGGCGCACGCCCACGAGTTCATCGCGGCGCTGCCGTCCGGCTACGGCACGACCATCGGAGAACGCGGCCAGCGGCTGTCGGGCGGCCAGCGGCAGCGCATCGCGATCGCCCGCGCGCTGCTCAGGAACGCGCCCATCCTCATTCTCGACGAGGCGACCTCCGCGCTCGACGCCGAGTCGGAGCTGCTGGTGCAGGATGCGCTGGCGCAGTTGATGCTGAACCGGACCGTGTTCGTCATCGCGCACCGCCTCTCGACGGTCCGGCGGGCCGACGTGATCGTCGTGCTCGAGGACGGGCGCGTGCGGGAGACGGGACGGCACGAAGAGCTGCTGGCGGACCCGGACAGCCACTACGCGCGGCTCTACGCGATGCAGTTCTTCGACCGGACGCCGGCTGCGGCGCCGACAGCGAGCCCGGCCGGGGCGGCGGCGCTTGCGGGCGGTGCCGTGTCGGCGGAGGTCCCGGTGGCGGCGGACGGCGAGCGGTAGCGGTGGGCCGGGACGGAGCAGAGAGAGGAGTCGGCAGCCCGTGATCAAGTCGATGACCGGCTTCGCGTCCCTGACACGGGAGGACGAGGCGTTGACCGTGAGCGTTACCGCGCGCAGCGTGAATCACCGCTATCTCGATCTGCAGGTCCACCTGCCGCCGAGCCTGCTGCGCCTGGAGCCCCGGGTTCGCGACGAGGCGCAGCGGCGCCTGGCCCGCGGGCGGGTGGAGATACGGGTCGCCGCCCGGCGCCGCGGCCGGCCTCCGGTCGAGGTGGAGGTCGACGAGGCGTTGATTGCCGCACTGGTGGACGTGGTCGCCCGACCGGACGTGCAGCGCGCCACCGGTGGACGCTGGACGGTCGGCGAACTGCTGGGATTTCCGCAGGTGGTGACGGTTGCGGAGCGGACGGCCGAGCTGGGGGACGACCCGGACGTCGAGACCGCGGTGACGGGCGCCGTCGGCGAGGCGCTGGGCGATCTCGACCGCATGCGGACGAGCGAGGGCGGCCATTTGCGGGCCGACCTCGACGGACGTCTCGTCGCCCTCGGCGGACTGATCGAGCGTATCGAGCAGGACGCGGGCGCCGGCGCGGAAGCGCTTGGACAGCGGCTTACGGCGCGGCTGGTGGAGATCGGGCCGGACGTGCACGCCGACCAGGCGGCGCTGGCGCAGGAAGTGGTGCGGTTCGTGGCACGGTCGGACATCCATGAGGAGATCACGCGCTTGCGGGCGCATGTCTCGCACTGGGCCGCGCTGGCGGATGCGCCCGAGCCGTGCGGGCGCAAGCTCGACTTCCTGCTGCAGGAGATGAACCGCGAGGTCAACACCATCGGGTCGAAGGCGGACGGGCACGAGACGTCCGGACTCGTGGTGGCGGCCAAGGCGGAGCTGGAGAAGCTGCGTGAGCAGGCCCAGAACGTGGAGTGACCGGTGCGGAAGGACGACCTCCACGCCGTAGCGTCCGCCCCGGCGGAGGCCTGTGCAGGCCGTCGCGGGCTCCTGTTCGTGCTGTCGGCGCCCTCGGGGACCGGGAAGACGACGCTCGTCGGCCGGCTCGTCGAGCGCGTGCCCGATCTCGTTCGGTCGCGGTCGTACACCTCCCGTGGCGCGCGGCCCGGGGAGGTCGACGGGGTCGACTACCACTTCGTGGCGCCGGCCCGTTTCCGTGACATGATCGCCGCAGGCGCCTTCCTGGAATGGGCCGACGTGTTCGGTCGGCTCTACGGCACCGGCGCAGCCGAGACGGAAGGCTGTCGCGCGGCGGGTCGCGACGTCGTCCTGGTCATCGACGTGCAGGGAGCGCGGCAGGTCCGGCGTCAAGTGCAGGATGCGGTGAGCGTGTTCGTGCTGCCGCCCTCCTTCGAGGCGCTGGAAGAGCGCCTCCGCAGCCGCGGAAGAGAGGCAGCGGGCGGCTCGGACCTGGAACGGCGCCTCCGCACTGCCCGGCAGGAGGTCGCGATGATCGACGAGTACGACTACGTGGTCGTCAACGACGAGATCGACGCGTGCGTCGACCGGCTCCGTCACATCGTACTCGCCGAGCGGTCGCGGGCGGCGGCCATGCGCGAGCGGACGCGGGACATCGTCGAGACCTTTCGCGCGGTCGATTCACCGTTGCAGCGGACGGGCGCCGACTGAGATGGCACTCGTCGCGCTCGGCGTCAGCGGCGGAATCGGCGCCTACAAGGCGGTGGAGGTCGCCCGCGGGCTCCAGCAGCGTGGGCACGACGTGGCGGCCGTGATGACCGCCAACGCGCAGCGCTTCGTCGGACCGCTGACGTTCGAGGCGATCACGAGGCGCCGCGTCGCGACCGACCAGTTCGCGCCGGGAGTCAACGCCGACATCGATCACATCGCGCTGGCGTCGTCCATCGCGCTGCTGGTCGTCGCCCCGGCGACGGCGGACGTCATCGGCAAGCTCGCCAACGGGATCGCGGACGACTTCCTTTCCTCGTTGTATCTGGCCACCACCGCGCCGGTGCTCCTGGCGCCGGCCATGAACACGAACATGCTCTCGCACGCGGCGGTGCGGTCGAACCTGGACACGCTCGCGGCGCGGGGCGCCCGTTTCGTCGAGCCGGGCGACGGCTATCTCGCCTGCGGCTGGGTGGGGCGGGGACGCCTGGCCGAGCCGGAGGCCATCGTGGCGGCGGCGGACGGGATGTTGCGGGG
>VXME01000056.1 GCA_009861545.1 Acidobacteriota bacterium
CCATGGTGGCCGGAGTCACGTAATTCAGTCTCTGGAAAACCCGGTACGGTTCAGAGACTTGCAGGCCTGGGATTCAGGAACGCCCGTGCACGGAAGCCGCCATAGGCGGCTTGGGCGGTATGGAGGAGGTTCAAGGCCTCTGGCACGGTGACGGCGTCGATGCCAACGATGAGTTCGAAGGTCGACCGCTCGAGAAACGCCGCGAAGTCATCGTCAGAAAGTAGAAGCCGAATACCATGGGCAGAGGAAAAGGAAAAGACACCGGCACCACGTTCAGCCGTGTTTACGGACTCAAGTAGGAGTTCCAGTAGATTGGCGGCGTCGGAAGCTGGGTCCTGAAAGCGCAGGGAGAAAGTCATGTCAGCGGCAGTGCTGGCCCGCGGAAGTCTCAACGTGCCGAGCGCGACGTGGGCCCTGCACGGACACAACTGTTGGCCTGAGAGATCCGGTCTGGATGGGTTTCGCGTAGGAGGCGCACTCGGGCTGTTGTCCCCGTCGAGAATGCCGGTTGGCACCAACGAAAGGGCCTTTGGCGACGTGAGCGTTCGGCATCGGCGAACGGTTGGAGTCGCGTGGCGAGCCCCAGCGCCTGTCTTCAAGTCTCATACCTGGCTGTATTGTAACCGGGAGTCGCGGATCTGGCGCGGGCTCGACGACGTTCCCAAGAGGGACAGTCGGCGCCGCTGTCGACAAGTTCGGCCAGAGGTTCCCCGTGTCAGTGGGAGCGTCGTTGATACGGATTCGTCGCTGTGACCGTCCCATCGAGTAGCCACTCGGGCACGTCGCGCGGGACCGGAAGGCGTGCCCTTTCCCCCGCACGCCGTCATCGGCCTGGCGCAATGTCGCGCTGACGGTCTTCAACCGACGCCGGATTGATCTTCGAGGAACCACCGGGGCCTTGGCGAGTTCCGTCGTGCTCCTGCTGTGAGGCGTTCTCGTCTGTCGGGATTCGCTGTAGCGGCGACTGCGGGCCGCGCTCTGGTGCTTGCCCGTCCCGCTCGTGCTCTGGGTGCTCCTGGTCCAGGCCCCGCGGGCGCTCACGCGCCATCAGCCAGTCCGACATCCGCTGTGCATCGACGGCGGCGGCGCGGATCTCCTTGGGGTCGTTCTCCAGGGCCTTGATCCAGGAGCTGACGTAGGCCGTGCCGTGCCGCGGCTCGTGCCCGACTCCGAGCTGTTCGCCGGTCATCATCGCGGCGATCTCGGCCCGCAGCTCCTCGCGCGCGTAGGCCTCCGAGCCGAAGCCGCCGTGCTTCACCAGGGTCGGCCGGTTCAGGCGGTCCGGGTGCCCGGTCGCGTGGCCCAGCTCATGCAGCGCCGTGTGGGTGTAGGCCGACTGCGACTCGAACTGGCTCCTGTCGGGCAGCACCACGCGGTCGTCCTTCAGGCTGTAGTAGGCCCGGTCGCCGGCGACGTGGTCGACGCGGACGCCGCTGCTGCGGATCAGCGCCTCGGCGCGCTCGTGCCCCTCCCACTCCGGGGCGGCCTCGGCCAGCGACCGCAGCTTGAGTCCCTCGGTCTGCTCGACGTTGAAGACGTAGTGCAGCTTGACGATGGGCCGGTCCCGCTGGACCCATTCGAGCTTCTTGCGGCCCTCGTCATCGAGCACCGGGTTGCCGTTGTCGTCACGGGCGGTCCGCTGCTGCCGCCACTCGACGTACATGATGGGCGTCCCCTTCTCCCCCTTGCGGACGTGTCCGCCGGCCTCCTGGATCTGGCGGTAGCCGCCCCAGCGCGGATCGGCGTAACCGCGCTCCAGCCCGTTCATGGCGAGGTAGACGGCGTTGCCGCCGCGATAGTCTCGCCCACTGCCGAAGTTGTGCGGCATGATCCGCTCGCCGGGCTTCCACGGTTTCTGCCACGGCGCGGTCCCATCCTTGAGCGCCTGGATGATCCGCTCGGCGAACTGCTGGTGGTACGCCTCGGCCCTCTCGTGCCCGCCGGCCATCAGAGCGCCCCCTCGATGCCGCCCTCTTCGTCTTCGAGGTCGACGTCCCAACCGGCCAGCGCCTCCAGTGACGGCGCCTCGATGGGCCGGCCGGTCCGGAACAGCTCGGCGACCGCCTCGTCGAACTCCTCGCGGCTCTCGACCCGAACCGGCTCCCGCTGTTCTTCCTTCCTGTCGTCACGCTCACTCATCCCTGCACCTCCCTGCAACCGCCCATCGGTTGCGTTCCTTCCCATTCCCGCCCCCGATCAACACGCTGCCCGTCCGCGCGCCGCACCGCCGACACGCCAGGCGCCGGCACAGCGCATCGAGCGGCGCATTCCACCCGAACCGCGCCGCCAGCGCCGCAAGGTCCAGCACGACGTAGCGCTCGCACGCCGCGCAGCACGCGGTCAGCTCAAACCGGCGGTGGTCCGCCAGCGTCCGGAGCGCGAGTCCGCCGGCCGGCGCCGCTCCAGCCACGGTCCGAGGAGCGTCCACAAGCCGGCGGCTCACCGCGTTCGCCTTCCCCGACGCTTCCGCTTCGGCGCGGACCCCGTCCTCCGCTTCGGCGTCGACGGGCCGCTTCTCGCGTCCCCAGACGGCGGCGGCCAGATGGCCTCGACGACCCAGCGGTTCTCGGTGGCGTCGTAGTCGCGGACTCGGACCATCTGGTCGACCCGGCGCACCCCTTCGGGCGTCCGCGTCTGATGAATGACGGCCTCGATGCCGTCGACCACCCCGCGGCAGACCACCGTCCACGGCAGGGCATCGGATGCCTGCATGGCGCAGGTCGCAAGGCGCGACAGCGCCGCAGCAGCGTTGTTCGCGTGGACGGTGGCGAGCGAGCCGCCGTGCCCGGTGTTGAGCGCCTGCAGCAGGTCGGCGGCCTCGGCCCCACGAACCTCGCCGACGACAACGTGGTCCGGCCGGTGGCGCAGAGCGTGCCGCACCAGGTCGCGGATCGTCACGCCGCGGTCGCCGAGCCCCCGCGCCTCGAACCGCAGGCAGTTAGCGCGGCGCAGCCGCAGCTCCAGCGTGTCCTCTATGGAGATGATGCGGCCGTCGGCCGGCAGTAGCGAGACCAGCGCGTTCAGCAGCGTCGTCTTGCCCGAGCCGGTGCCGCCCGAGATCAGCAGGTTGCGCTCGCGGCCGAGCACGGCCGCGGTCTCGTCGACCACGGCGGCGGGAAGCGACCCGCTCGCGGTCAGTTCCTCGACGGTGAAGGCCCGGCCGCCGAAGCGGCGAATGGTGATCGCAGCCGTCGGCGCGGCCGGCGGGCCGCAGATTGCGACGCGCGAGCCGTCCGCGAGACGCGCGTCGATGATCGGCTCCGTGTTCGGGTCCTTGCCCAGCGGGCGGGCGATCTGGACGGCCGCCCGCGCGGCGGCGTCGGTGGTCAGCTCCGGCACGTCGACGGCTGCCATCCGGCCGTCGCGTTCAACGAAGGCCATCCCCGGCCCGTTGATCATCACTTCCGAGACCGCCTCGTCGTCGAGCGCGGCCTCGAGTCCCGGCAGGAACGGCTTCAGGTCCGAGATGGTCAGCTCCATCTACAGCTCCCCGGCTTCCCGGGCGCGCCAGTAGGGGCGATCCCGCGGGAGGAAGTCCGGCTTCAGGTAGCAGCGCCGCGCGTCGTGAGCACGCTTGCCGTCGTAGGGCAAGACGATGGCCTGGCAGTTGCCGAGCAGGGCGAAGTCGCGCGGATGGAACAGCGCTTCGCGCCGTTCGCTGAACGACTTGCTGGCGCTGAGGCTGCCGGCCCCGCCGCCCGGCGAGCCGGACAGCAGCGACGCGGTGGCGCGGCTGGTCTGTTCCGAGACGCTGTAGGAGACCTTCATCTTCTCGACCTGCCCGCACAGCACGCTGGCGATCTGCACCGACGAGTCGTCGGCGAGCGAGAGGAAGATGCGGGTCCGCAGGGTCTGAAGCAGCGCGCGCCACGCCTCGGACTGGCCCAGGACCGCTCGAAGCGACGCGATCGACTGCGTGGCGACGATGGGGATCAGCCGCGACTGCCGCGTCAGGGCGAACGCCTTCTCGTCGCCCGCCGGGTCGTCCTCGCCGACCGTGGCGAACGTCTGGTACTCGTCGCACAGGAACACGGCCGGCCGGAACACTCGCTCAGGGTCGCGCTGCATCTCGGCGGGCCGGCGCAGGAGGGTCTGGAGCCAGGCCTGCTTTAGGAGCACACCCACGGCGCGAGAGAGCGCCGGGTTGGTGCCGGCCGGCATGTTCAGGCACAGGACCTTGCCCGAGTCGATTACCTCGTCGAGCGGCGGCAGCGGCCGGACGACATCGACGGCGGACTCGGCGGGCGCCTCGTCGGGCGAGGGCGGCGGGGCCGGCGGGGCCGGCGGACAGAAGACGCGCGCCACCTCGGGCAGGTCGAAGACGGAGAGGAAGACGCTGAGACCCTCGATGATGCTGGAGCGCAGCTTCTGGTCGAGCGCCTGCCAGTCCTGCTCGTGCCAGCGCTTCACCGCCGCGAGCCGCTCACGGCGCTCCGGGTCGGCGGCGCCCAGGCGGACGACCTCGAACGTGATCCCGGCCGCCTGGAGCTGCTCGCGCAGCTTCGGGTCGTCCTTCGCCCGAACCGCGCCGTCGCCGGCCGGCTCCCAGGCCCAGCCCTTCGCCGCGCCCATCCGCCCGGACAGGTCGGCGGTCCGGACCCGGACCGCGGAAGGGCCGTCGATCTCGGCTTCGAGCGCCGAGATCCTGCGCTTGACCAAACCCGCGTCGAGCGTTCCCCGGTACACGTCGCGCAGCGTCACCCACGGCCTGGGCGACATGCGGTGCAGCTCGATGATCCAGCGCACGAGGTTGACGTACGCCTGCTGCCAGAAGGGCTCCTTGGAGCGTCCGAAGAGCTGGTTGATGAGGCTGGCGATGGTGTAGGCGAGCGAGTAGGAATCGAGATCGTCGTCCCCCAGCGGGTTCCACTGCCACCGCCCGCCCAGGCCCAGCTCGATGTAGTCGTCGCCGCGCCCGACGTCGGTCAGGATGCCGCGCACCTGATGGCAGAAGTCGCCCTTGACTTCGAGCACCAGACCCGCGACGCGCCGCTCCGGGTCCTGCGCCTGCCAGCCGAGGAGCTGGCGGGCGAACGGGCGCATGCAGGCCGAGGTCTTGCCGGACCCGATCGCGCCGCAGATAAGGATGCCGGTGTAGAGGCCCAGCTCGGGGACCACGAGCCACTGCGGGCTGGCGATCTCTCGGACCGCGACCGGATGATGCACCTCGCCGACGACGATGGCCGGGGCCGGATCGGCCGAATCGACCGGCCACGCCGGCAACTGGCAGCGGACCCGGCCGCGGGGCCAGCCCGCGAACCAGACGCGGCCGGCCGCGACGGCGACGGACCACGCGATGACGGCGGCGATGGCCGGTCCGAGGTAGTGCCACGCCCGGATCAGGTCGTGCATGCCGGGCGACCGGAGGGCGATCAGGTCGGTGACCGGGTCGGCGCCGAACGGCGGGAACGGCCGCCAGAGCCAGACGCTCGCGACGACGGTCAGCGCCACCAGGAGCCGGTTCATTCCGGCACCCTCCGGGAGCGCCACGTCCGGCCGGCCGTGATCGCCGGCCCCTGCGGGCGCGACCGTTCCGACGCTTCCTCCAGCGCCGCGCAGCGGGCGATGGCGTCATTGAGGCCGCCCCAGGCCTCCAGGGCGGCCAGGTCGAGAGCGGCGACCGCCTTGCGGATCGCGGCGATCTCTTCGGCCGAGTCCGGCGCGCCGCCGGCGACCCGAGGCGCGCGCGTCCAGCCTTCGAGCACCCGTTCCGCCGCCTCCAGGCGCACCGGGTCGCGGCCCACGACGACGACCTCGACGGCGCGGCCAGCTTTCCTGAGCGACGCCCACAGCGCGGCGTGCTGCCCGCCCCACGTCGAGAGCCCGCTCGGCGTCTCGTCCTCCGCCTGCACAAAGACGAAGGTCGCGCGCTCGGCATCGAGCGCCAGCGGCAGCTTGTGGACGAAGTGCCGGCGCGTCGCCTTGCCCGCCCCCTGATACAGCCGGCCCGGCAGCACGTGCTCCGGGACGCCCGCGGCCGTCAGCGCCGCCACCTTCTCCCCCTCGGTCGGCAGCCATGGCAGGTCCAGGTGGTCGAGCACGCAGTCGAGCGACAGCAGCCGGCGCAGCGTCACCTCCGGCGTCGCCTCGCGCCGGTGCCGGACGTGCTCGGCCGCCAATGCTTGGTACAGCGGTCGGGAGGCGATCCGGCACAGCCGCAGGCCGGTCCCGTTCCAAGGCTCCTCGACGGCCGCCTTGCCGCACCGCTCGACGAAGCGGCGGGCCAGCTCCCGGTGCGGCTTCCCGACGAAGGCGAGGTACTGCCTTCGCAGGAAGACCCCGCTGTGCAAGCACACCAGTGCGAGCCACTCGGCGTCGCGGCCCGTCCACCCAAACTCGGCGAGCGCGTCCACGCGACCTTGAAGATGCGGGATCATTGGCCTCCGCTCGTGACGATGCGGTCGCCCTGGAGGAACGAGATCACGATCCCCATCGGGTTGCGGACGACCAGCTCCGCCGGGATCTCCGGCACGAACGAGAACCGCATCGACACCGACCAGGACTCGCGCGCCAGCTCCTCGCCAGCGCGCATCCGCACCAGGTCGAACGTCGCCGCCGCGCCGTGCGGCTCGGTGGGCTGCGGCAGAATGCGCACGGCCACGTCCTCGACATACAGCTCCGCGTCCCGCAGCCCGACCGCCGTCGCCGCAACGTCCTCGGCCTGCTCGGCGTAGGCGGCGTTCGCGACCTCCGGCGTCAGGAACCACAAGGACCGCTCCCAGTACTCGCGCACCGTGCCCTGCCGGCGCGAGTAGTGGTCGACGACGAAGCGGTGCAGGAAGAAGCCCGTGGTCGGGTCCAGCGGGTCGGCCTGCGCCTCCATCGCCTCGTAGGCGACGGCCTCGGCGCGGCCCACCTCGTCGACGCGCACCACGAGCGGCTTGGGCTGCGGCGCCCAGGCCAGCCGGGCCAGGGCGACCGCCAGGACCAGGATCACTGCGCACAGCACCCCGGTGACGACGCGCAGATGCCGCGCCGCGTGCATCTGCTCCCCCCAGATCTCCGCGAACTCACGCGCCGCCATCACACTCCTCCCGTCACTGCCACACGCGCCACCGTCGCGGTCTGCATCGCCCGCCCCGATGCGCCGGAGCCGACGTTGCCCGAGCCCGAGAGCAGCATCTGCGTCAACTCACCCACCTTGAGCGTGGCCAGACCCGCCGCCACGATGTAGGGGATGGTGACCAGCGATCGCCGCCACGCCGCCGCGATCCCGGTTGGTCCCGCCCACTCCACGTCAGCCGCGATGTCACCCGTCCAGCCCTGCACCACGAACACCCCCAGCTCGGTGACGATCCGGAATACCGCCCCCGCCACCGCGCCGTAGAGCGAGTAGACGAGCACCGTGCGGAGCCAGCCCCAGAAGAGGAAGGAGAGCTGCGGGATCGCGATCCACGGAATGAAGACCGGGCCGAGCAGGAGCGCGATGGACAGGGCCATCTGCGCCCACATGACCTGCGCCTGCCCGAGGGCGAAGACGACGATCAGGCCGATGACGAGGCCCATCATCAGGGCCACCGTCACCAGCAGGTCGAAGGCCGCGTCGAGCACGCCCGGCAGGTCCGTCACCACGTTCCAGCCGAACGTCGCCATGCCGCCGAAGCTCTCCCGCCCCCCGAACTGCTCCCGCCACGCGGCAAGCGCGAGGCCGAGCTGCTCCAGCATGGCGCTCCCGGCGTCGGCGACGATCATCGTCTGGAGCCACTCGCCCATGCCGGTGATCAGGTCCGGCACGCTGCGGCCGGCGCCCGGAAGCGGCGCCGTGTAGAACTGGAGCATGCCCAACGGGATCGACAGTCCGATGACCATGCGCACGACGGCGGCCATGTTGACTCCGTGGCCCGAGAGCGCCATCTGCGCCCCGGTCCAGACGACGACGATCAAGGCCAGTCCCTGCCAGAGCTGCATCCCGGCGCCGGCCACGGCGGGCGCGACCGACGCCATCAGTTGGTCGACCAGGATCCCGGCCTGCTGGAGCATCAGGATCAGGTCTTGAAGCGTCATCACTTGGTGTCCCTCTACGGTTGGATGGTGGACTCCCGGCCGCGGACTACCAGGCCGACGGCGACGGGACGCAGCGGTGGCTGTCGGCCAGCGGGCCGGCGATGGCCGTCAGATCGGCGGCGAAGGCGGCCTGCTCCGTTCGCGCCCGCATGGCGTCGGCCTGCCAGCGGGCCTGCGCCTCACGGCGCGCGCGTTCGGCCTCGTACCGCTCGCGAGCGGCGCGGGCGGTCTCGTAGGCCACAAGCTGAGCCTGCGCGACCGCCAGTTCCGTACGGGTTACCGCAGCGGCCAGTTGTGCCTGATCGACGCGCTGCGTCCGCATCAGGTCGTCATTCCGCAGGTCGGCGAGCGCTGCCGACGCCTCGCCCACCTGCCGGGCCAGCAGCGACGCCGCCTCGGCCTCGGCGTGCGCGTGCACCAGGTCGGCCGACGAGACGGCCTGCGCCCGCTCGTGCGCCTCGACCAGCCGCGTCTGCACGGCCGGGTTGTCCACCGCCGCCCGCAACTGGGCTTCGGTGAGCACCGCCGGGGCCAGCGCCTCCAGGTCGTCCCAGACGCCCCGATAGCTGCGCCCGCCGCTACCCATCGCCTCCAGGGCGGCGAGCACGCCGGTCGCCTCGGCCGGGACTGTCCACGTATCGAACGCGCCGGGGAGCGCGGCGAGAATCTCGGTCGCCGGCCGGGTCGCCAGCAGCCCCGTCTCCGGCGCCGCGAGCACCTGCAGCCAGCCGGCCTCGTCCGTGAGGCCCGGAATGCGTTGCGAGAAGGCCCCCACGCCGCCGGAGCTCGTGCTCGTCGCGAGACCGATCCCGTGGCGGCCGATCGACCAGCCGGCGTCGGTCAGCTCCCGCAACCGGCCGATGTTGCCCATCCCGATGTCGTTCGAGGTGACCAGCTCGGTGGTCGCATTCAGCACCCCGTCGAGGGAGGAGAGCTGGTCGACCATCTTTCCGATCTGCGTCACCATGTGCGCGATCTGCGTGATCTGGTTGGCGATGATGATCGTGTCGCACGAGCCGAACAGGCACGCCTCCGCGCGGCGGCTCGACCACGTCCCCACGGCTGCGGCCACCACGAGTCCCGCAACCAGCCAACGCCATCTGTTCTTCGTCATTGCCGATACATCCTTTCCGGGTGCGGCTCGGGCCGCGGCACGAGGAAGTCCGACGTCACCCAGACGCGCAGCCGGTGGCCGGCGCGGACGGTGACCGTCGGCAAGCGGTTGAGGAACCGCGAGAGGATCTGCGTCGCCGACTGGCCGAGGCCCTGCCCTGCCGCGGCGCGGAAGCCAGCCCCGCCGCCGGCATACGGGTCGGAGCCTTGCAGGGTCAGCCCGGCGAGGACACCCACGGCGCCGGCCGCCGCGAACATCGACGCGTAGTGCCGGTCCACCTGGTCGGCCAGCGCGCTCTCGCCGATTCCGTTCAGGCCATGAAAGGCCAGGTCCACCCAGCGGCCATCGGGCCACACGAGGCGATGGAAGCCGACCGCCAGCCGTCCCTGGTCCTGCTGCTCGACGGCCTGCGCCGCGCCGAGCAGCCTTGCACCACGAGGCACGAGGATCCGCTGGCGGTCGGCGGAGTAGAACGGGATCGCCACCTGCGCGAGCACCGGACCGGTGAAGTCGCCATCGAGCTGCGTGACCAGCACGGCGCTCAGCACGGACCCCTCGTAAACGCGCTCCCAGCCGGCCGGATCGGACGGCGCTGTGACGACGACCGGATCGGCCGTGGGGCCGACGGGCGGTCCCGTCACGCCGGGAACCGTCCGCGCCGGGGGCGCGGCATCCGCCGCATCGCCGTTCGCCAGCTCCGCCAGCAGCGCCGCATTGGCGCCGTGCATCTGGTCGGCGATGGCGGCCGGATCCGGTGGGGCCGGCAGGCTCGCCGCGGCAGGCTCACTCGTCAAGTCGGCGACAGCCCGCGGCCAGGAAGACGGATCGCTGCCGTCCGAATCACCAAGCCTGGCACCCTCCGCACGAGTGTCGGGGCTCCGGAACGTCTGCACCACGCTCGGGGCGCGCAGCGACCGGGCGCGCCGTTCGAGCGCCTCCAGCCGCAGCCGCTCCCGCAGCTCGACCTCCCCGGCCGTAGGTGGCAGCGGCATATCGTCCCGTCCCGCATCGGTAGTCGGAAGCCCCGAGGCGGGCAGCGCGGGCGGGAGCCCGCCCGTCGGACCGGCCGCGGCGGCAGCGCGCCGGTTGCGGTCGTCCTCTTCCATCTGACGCTGCTCGGCGAGCTGCGACAGGCGGGAGCTGATCTGCCCGACCACTCCTCGCCCCGAGACGCCCGGCTCGCCGGCGCTGCCAGCTTCGTCTACCTCCGAGTCTCCACCCGACTGGCTCAGCACGAGGCCCACGAGCAGCACCGCGATGACGCCGATGCCGGCCTTCGTGACGAGATTGCCCGGCAGTGCGCCGGATGGCGGGCGCAGGAGTTGCCTCCAATTCGCCATCACGGACCCGCCTTCCGCGGCCTCGCCGTCCACGTGAGCCGCCGGCCGCCGACCTCCAGCGCGCCGGATCCGAGCACTCGCGGGACGACGTGCAGCACGTCCTCGAGCACCGCCGACACGCTCACCCGCTGCAGCTCGCCATCGAGCCGCTCGTACAGCGCGGGTGCGATCGCCCGCGTCCGCAGGTACGTCCGCCGCCCGTCGTGCCACATCCCCTCGACGAGCCACGGGTAGCCGGCAGCTCCAGCCGGCAGGCGGTAGTCGAACTGCAACTGCCGGGGATACGCCTCGCGGTTCTCGTCGAGCTTCGCGGTTGCGGCGTTCCGCGCTACCGCGATCCGTTCGGAGGCCCGCGTTTCCGCCGCTGCCACTGCCTCCCACGCTTCGGCCGCCCGGGCGGCCGTCGCCGCCACGGACTCGGCGGCGGCCAGCACCGGGCCGGCGCCTTCCGCGCTCACGCTCGGTGCGTCCACGCGCACGACCGCGTCCACCGCCTCCTCGCTGCTCTCGATCACCGCCAGCGGCACGATGGCGCCGGCCGCCGTCAGCAGCACCACGTTCGAGCGGGCGCCCTCGACCAGCGGCCGGACGAACACCAGGTGCGCCGCGGCCGACACGTCCCACTGCTCCGGGTCGCCGGGCACGACCTCGACGATCTCGGCCGTCTCCGGCAGCACCACAGTGCTGACATGGCGCAGGCGTGTCATGACCATCACCGGCGCGTCCTGCGCTGGCGGTCCCTGCGCGGCTGCCGGCATCACGGCCAGGGCGCATCCCAGTGACAGAGCCCACGCCCTCATCGCGCCAACCCCCAGAGCAACGGGGCGACCATCCCGAGGATGGCCGCCAAGGCGCCGGCCAGAACCCAGCCCGCTCCGGTCAGCACCGAGCGCCAGGCCGGCGGCGACGGCAGCTGCTCGATCTGTGCCGCGCAGCGCTCCACCCGCCCGAGCAGCTCCGTCGTCAACGCGTCGCGCTTGTGGAGTTCGTCGGCAATCAACCCCATCAGCTCCGACGTCTTGAGCATCGCGCGGCCGTGCCCCGTCAGCGCCTTGACCAGGAAGCTCGCCGCCTCGTCGACCAGTGCATCGCCGTAAGTCTCCTGAGCCCCCGGATCCGCTCGCGCATCCGCTCTGTCGAGCGCGCAATGCCGCCGCCGGTAAGCGGCGATGCGCCGTGTTTGATTCCGGCACCCCAGCGAAGCAGCGTCTCTCTGCGTCATCTTCTTCACCTCCGGCCGCGACTCTCCCGACTCATCGCGCCAGCCCCTGCACCAGGACGGCCGCCACGGCGGCGACCATCCCGCCCACCACGGCGCGCGTCTTCCAGGTCCACTTGCGGTCCGACCGGCCCACCGTCCACTGGGTCTCGGAGTCGCCGATCCGCAGCCGGCCCGGCCCGAGTACGTGGTCGGCGACGTACAGTCCGTCGTCGAAGACCTCGTACGACACGAGGCTCGGCGCCAGGCCCTTCCGGCCGAAGCGCCGGTCGGCCTCCCGCAGCTCGTAGAGCGCCGGCGACTCCTCGGCCCGCGAGCGCAGGTAGGTGAACCGGCCGTCGTGCCACAGCGCCTCGACCTCGAACGGCGGGGCGAAGGCAGCCTCGTCGAGCCGGTAGGGGAAGCGCAGCCGGCGTGGGTACTCGTCGCGCCAGCGCGACCACTCGGCGTCGTGGTCGGCCCACACCCTCGCCATTTCCGCAGCCGCCGCCTCTTCGATCGCCTGCAGCTCGGCGCGCGCCGCCGCCTCTTCGGCCCGGTGCACGGCCAACTCGCCGCCGGCCACGAATGCCGGCGCATGCCGCGGCAGGTCAGCCGGCGAGGGCCGCTCCGGCCCGCCGACATACACGACCAGGTCCGGCTCCTCGTCGGACGACTCGGCCACCAGCAGCGCCCACACCCGGCCGCTCTCCGCGACCAGGGTGACGTTCGACGCAACGTCCTCTTCGAGCGGCTTGACGTACGCGACGTTGCCCGCCGCCGACACGTCCCAGTAGTCCGCGTCACCCGCCACGACATCGACGATGGTCTCGTCTCCCGGCAGCACGACGGTCGTCGTGTGCCGCACCTGCGCCGTGACCGGGATCGGCGCCTCCCGAATCCCGTCCGCCACGGTCCGAATCCCCTGCGCGGCGGTCGGCATCGCCGGCAGCAGGCCGCACACCGCGAACGTCATGAGCCTCCGTCTCATCACTCCTCCTCTTGCCTCACCCGAGCACCGCCGCCCGCTTGTGATCGAGTCCCGCGGCCAGGCGCACGATCGCGCCTTCCACCCCGTAGCGCGCCACCATCTCGGCGCGCCGTTGCGCCTCGCCCGCCGACGACGTGTAGAGCCAGTAGCTCTCCGGGTCGACCGCCAGGCGGAGGACGGCCGCCGTCGTCGGCCGCCGCAGGTACAGCTCCCGCTTCGGCTCCAGTTCGCGGACGGTCCGCAGCTCGTCGTCGTTGAGCTGGAACGTCGCCTGCCCCGCCTCGGGGAAGTCCGGGTTCGCGAGGAACAGCCGCGTCGGCATCGACTCCAGCAGCGCCGCCGCTCCCGCCGTCTCCGTGATGTCCGTGACCGACTGCGTCGCCAGGATCAGCGCCGCGTTGCGCTTGCGCCACGTCCGTGCCGCTTCCGTCAACCGGCCGAGCACCACCGGGTCCCGCAGGTAGCGCCACGCCTCGTCGACCACCATCAGCTTCAACCGCGTGGCCTCCGCCGGCGATTCGATCTCGGTCCGCAGCCGTTCGAGCAGGTAGAGCAGCGCCGCCTCGCACCAGTCCTCGTGCTCGACCGCGCCAGCCAGGTCGATCACCTGCCAGTCGGCCAGGGTGAGATCCGCATCTTCCGCCGGAGGGTTGTCGAACCAGCGACCCCAGGCGCCGGAACCGTGCCAGCGCGAGAGTGCCGGCCACATCGGCGCCGGCAGCGACCGCACAAGGTTGCCCAGCGAGCGGCGCGCCGGGGCCAGGGCGTACAGGTCCTCGATCCGCGCCCGCACCTCGGAGAGATCCCCGCTCGACTCCTCCCAGCCGCCGATCCGTAGCAGCCGCAAGACCCAGGCCGAGAGGAACTGAACCGTCCGCTCCGTGTGCTCCAGGCCGAACGGGCGGAGCGAGATCGCGTCCTTCTCCGGAGAGACTTCGAGGTAGCCGCCCCCGAGGAACTGCGTCAGGGCGCGGTAGCTGCCGCCCAAGTCGAGGATCAGGACCCGCGGGTCGTACTGCAGCGCCTGGACCAGCAGGAAGTTGAGGGTGAAGCTCTTGCCGGCCCCCGTCGCCCCGAGCATCAGCGTGTGGCCGACGTCGCGCCCCCCGAACAGGTCGTAGTGGTAGGGCGTGCCGGCCGGCGTCTCAAAGACCGTCAGCGCCGGCGCATCGAGGTGCCCGCAGCACCGGTCCCCTCGGGGCGGACCGAAGAGCGGCGCCACGCAGGCAGCGACGCCCGCCGAGACGAACACGCGCCGCGGCTGCCGCGACGCCGGCTGGCCCGGCAGCCGGCCGAACCAGACGGCGAGCTGCCCGTAGGACTCGCGCGCCGCCTTCGCGTCCAGCCCGCCGAAGACCCGCTGGATGTCTGCGCCCCACTGCTCAAGTTGCTCGGACGAGCCCCGTACGGCGACCGACAGCGCCACGTCGCCGTACGAGACGCCCTCGGTCTCCAGCTCGACGAGCGCGTCGCCCGCCCGCCGCGCCTCAATGCTCGCGGCGGCGTCCTCGAGAGCCGCCGTTGTGCCCTCCTTCTCCTGCATGTGGGCGGCCATCGAGTAGCGCTTGGAGAAGTAGTGCCGCTGGGCGGAGCGCAGCTTGCGGCGCGCCGCCTCCCGCGACCACGGACGCCACTCGACAACCGCCGTCATCGGGACCGAGAGCGCATACAGCTCGTCGAGCGCGTTGGCCGTCACCGTGGCCGGCGGCGCCACGCACGACCACAGGCCGACCTGCTCGCGGCCGACGTGCAGCACGTGCCGCTCGGCCGCCACGTCCTCGCCGGCGAGCCGCCAGTTGACGCCGGCGTCAGTCCGCATACCGGGCACCCAACCGTTGAGCCCGCCATTGACGAGCCGATAGAGCACGGCCGCCGCCTTCTCGGCCGTCAGGATCTCGACGGGCGTCACGTCGACCACGCGGGCGGCGGACGCCGCGACCAGCGCCGCCTCGGCCTTGACAGCCCGCGCCAGATCCCCCGCGAGGTAGACCGACTCGTGCGGCGCGCGGCGCCGCCGTAGCCACTCGGCGAGATACGTCCGCCACCAGCCGCCTCCCCGGGTCCCGGCCGTCCGCCGCAGGCCCGGATCGAAGCTCCACACGACGTGCACGTCGAGGTCCTGCACGCGGCCTTCGAGGAACGCCTGCCGCTTGCGCTGGGCCAGCCCCGCGATGTCCGACACCGGAGGCCGCTCGTCGAACGCCGCCGGCCGCCGCTCGACGATCCACGACACCCGCATCTCGGGCGGCAGGCCCGAGAGCATCCGCTGCCAGCGTCCCGTGACCGCGTCGAGGTCGTCCGCGGTCCGGCCGTCCGTGACCACCGGCGTCAGGGCGCCGACCGTCAGCAGCTCGCCGGCCCGCGTCAGGCAGGTCCGCTCATCGACCCAGCCCCAGTACGGCAGCTCGTGCGCCAGCGCGCCCGCCTCACCCGTCACGCGTCACCCCGCTCGATGACGACGTATGGCGAGCGGTCCAGGAGCAGCCCCGCGTCGTACCGGCTGCGGTAGCGGATGGCCGCCCGGACCACGCCGACCAAGTTCTGGTCGCGGCGCCACGCGAGCCAGCCGGCGGCATACAGCACGCCGAAGACCAGTCCGCCCGCCGTCAGGCTGTTGACGGCGTTCCAGATGGCCGCACCGAGCGTCGCGGCCAGCAGGAAGAACCGCCGCTCCACCCCGAGCACCGTGAGCGGCTGGCTCAGGATCGCGTAGCCGTGCCACTGCCTTCGGCCGCGCATCGGTCAGAACATCCAGGCGATGAAGTTGGCCGCGCCCAGCGCCATGCCGAGGCCGAAGATGATCCCGGCCAGCGCCTGCTTGCTGCCGCCTTCCTGAAACGCAAACATCAACCCGCCGACGACGATCGCCACCAGCGCCAGACCGCGCGCGATCGGCCCGGTGAACGCCGTCTGGAGGTTGTTGACCGCGGTCACCCAGGGCGAGACGCCCTGCGCGAACACCGCGTCTCCGGTCCAGGCGACCAACCCGGCCACCATGCCGCTCCACACCCACGCTCGCTTCCGCATTGCCCCCTCCTCGTCACCACGCCCGGCACACCGTCGAGACGTGCCAGGCCAACGCCACGAACATCCCCAACGCGACCCCGCCGACTAGGCCGCCGCCCACGCCCTCGCGGTTGCGCGGGAACGCCGCCAGCAGGGCGCCGAGGAAGGCGACCGCGCACAGTCCGACCGCCCACACCGCGACGCGCCCGCACTCGGCCGCTTCGCTCACTCGTAGTCCCCCGCGTCGTGCCGGGCGAGCGCCTCGCCCAGCGCCGGGTCCTGTCCCTCGCCGCGCCGGATCGCCTGCTCGGTCACGTCCACCTTGCGGCCTACCCGGCCCAGCCCGACCGCCCGCGCCGCCAGGTAGAAGCCGGCCGCGAGCGTCACCAGCGCCATCCCGCCGTAGGCCGCGACGTACCAGCCGTAGTCCGTGAGGATCAGCCGCCCGAACGGCTGCAGGTACGTCAGCTCCGCCGCCAGCGCCCACGCGCCGACCGTGGTCGCCGAGACCGTCAGTCCCACGCTCGCCTTCCACGGCTTCACAGCTCGATCACCTCCTGCTCCCGGCGCGGCAGGCCGCCGCCGCGGCCGCCCCTGCTCCCGCCGCCGAGCGCTCGCCGCACCGCCGCCGCGGCCCCCGGCGACGACGCGTACATCGCGAAGCCCGCCTTCGCCTTCGCTCGGATCGACCGCCCCCGGTAGTGCCCCGAGGCGACCTCGACATTGCAGCGTCCCGTGCGGCCCGCCGCGTCGACGTACTCGACCTGCGCGTCCGGCACGAGCACCTTGCCGCCATCGACCGGCAGCCCCAGCTCTTCGGCGGCCTGCCGCCGCGCCACGTCGGCCGCCTCGCGGCTCGCCGCCCGGCGCGCCTGCTCGCTCCGGGACGCCAGGAGTCCCTTCAGCTCCGCGTCGATCCGGACACGCACCACGCGCCCACCCGCTGCCTCGATCCGCGCCTGCGCCGCTCCGGCCGCCCGGTAGACCGCCACGTCGTGCGCCAGCTCCGCCGGCCGCACCGCGCCGGACAGCGCCCGCTGCTCCGGCCGGCCGGCCTTGCGCCACAGCGCCTCGGCGCGCGCCGCCCCGGCCTCGGTCGCCACCACGACCGTGAACTTGCCGCCCTTCGGCCCGCGCGCCGTCCGCTGCTCGACCCACCCGCGCCGCTCGGCCCGCGCCAGTCCCCGGCGCGCCGCGAACGGGTGTCCGTCGAACTGCCGTTCGATCAGATCCCGCAGCGCCACCGCCCGGAACGCCCCCACGTCGCGCACGAAACCGTCGACGCGCTCGTCGAACGAACGGCGGGGCTTCCCCGCGTCGTACTCGCGGCGGTGCCCGCTCCGGGCGCGGCCTTCCGGCCGCCGGTCGCGCACCTCGCCCCGCAGCGCCGGGTCCCGGTCGGGCATGCGAGTCATCGTCGGAGTCCCTCCACGTGCCCGCCGTGGCCGACCGCGGCCGGTCCGCTGCACACGCGCCGGGCCGACGCCACATCCCGCTCCGCAAGCCGCCAGTCCCGCCCTTCCAGCCCGACCACCTCCGAGCGGCCGACGATCCGGCTCGACAGCCGGTCGTCTCCCATGAACACCGCGATCTCGCTCGGCCGCTTGTTCGAGGTCCACACCGTCCGCCGTCCCGCGTCGTGCCGCGCCTCGTAGAGCATCAGCAGCGTCCGCCGCGTGTAGTCGGTCGCCGCGTCCCGCTCCGACCCCAGGTCGTCGAGCACCAGCAGCGTCGCCGCCACCAGCCGGTCGAACGTCTCCGAGGTGTCCAGCGCGGCCTGCGGCCGGAGCCGGTAGAGCAGCAGCGGCACCCGCGCGAACGCCATCGACCGCTCGCCCGATTGCCACGACTCGTTCAGCACAGTGCACGCCAGCCGCGTCTTGCCCGTGCCCACCGGGCCGCACAGCAGCAGGTCGCGGCCGTCTTCGCCGGCATGGAGAAACGCTTGCGCCGCCTCCAGCGCGTGGCGGTTCTCCGCAGTCCGCCGCCACGTCGCCCATCGCGCCTCGCGGAACTCGCGCGGCACCGACGGCGCCGCTGCGTGCGCCGCCGTCCAGCACCCGCAACGCCGAACTCGCGAGACGCCCTCGACCACGACCGGCTCCCAGCCCGGCGTCCGGTCGCACCGCTTGCACCCAACGCTCATTGATCCGCCCGCTCGATGACCGCGTCATACGCCTCGCGCCTCTCCGTCGACCGCGCCGCCCCGTCTCGCCGGCCGTCGCCTGGTCCTCGGAGCTGCTCGGCCAGCGCCGGCGCACGCGACAGCAGCATCGACAGCGTCCGTGTCCGCCCGTCCAGGAACCGGTCGCCCTCGGTCGTCAGGAACCGCTCGACGAGCCGGTCCAGCTCGGCGTCGTCCCACGCCTGGCACAGCCGCTCGGCCGCGTCCGCGTCCGACGCCTCGACCGCCCGCGTCGGCGCGTACGCCACCCCCCGGTGCCGCGGATACAGCACCGCCCGGTACCGCTCGACCAGCGCCGCCGCGCGCGACGCCGCGGCCGCCGGTGGAGGACCGGCCGACCCCTCCCCCGGACCCAGGGGGTTATTCACATCTACGAGCCCACCAGCCAAGAGGCAAGAGCGGGTGGCGGGGGGTG
>VXME01000057.1 GCA_009861545.1 Acidobacteriota bacterium
GGGGGGGGGGGGGCCCCCCCCCCCCGCCGGGCGCCCCCCCGCGCCCGCCCCCCGCGGCGGCTCCCGGCCGACCCCCGCCCCGCCGGCCCCGCGCGGGGGCCGCGCCCCCCCGCCGCCGGCCCCCGACGTCGAACCGGAAACCGGCACGACGCGTGAGCCGGGCGGCGAACCGGCCGGCGACGACACCTCCGAATCGTGAAGCTCGCGGTCGTCGTACAGCGCTACGGCGCCGACATCAACGGCGGGGCCGAGTTGCACGCGCGCTACATCGCGGAGCGGCTCTCCCGTCATGTGGACGTCCAGGTCCTCACCAGTTGCGCGCGGGACTACATCACCTGGCGCAACGAGCTCGATCCGGGTGACGACGTGGTCAACGGCGTCCCCGTGCGCAGGTTTCCGGTGCGCCGGGAGCGCGACCCCGACGACTTCGGCCGCCGGTCGCACCAGGTCTTCGAAGAGCGGCACTCGATCCGCGACGAGCTGGACTGGCTCGACTCCGAAGGACCGACCAGCCCCGCGCTGATCACCCACCTGCAGCGCGCCGCGGCGACCTACGACTTCATCGTGTTCTTCAGCTATCGCTACTACCATGCGTACCACGGCGTCCGCGCGGCCTCGTCGCGAGCCGTGCTCGTCCCGACCGCCGAACGCGATCCGGCGCTCGGGCTCGCGACTGCCGCGCGCACGTTCAGGAACGTACGCGCCCTCATGTACAACTCGCACGAGGAACGGGCGCTCATCCGGGGAGTGTCGGACAACCGGCACGTCCCGGGCGTGATCGTGGGCGTGGGCTCCGACGTCCGCGAGGACGCGACCGCCGAGCGATTCCGGGCGCGGAGCGGGATCACGGGGCGCTTCGTCCTCTACGTGGGACGGATCGACGAGAACAAGGGCTGCGCCGAGCTGTTCGACTACTTCAGCCGCTACGCCGGCCAGGTCTCCCGGCAGCTGCAACTGCTGCTCGTCGGCAAGCCGGTGATGGCCGTTCCGTCGCACGAGCGGATCCGCCACCTCGGGTTTCTGTCCGACGAGGAAAAGTACGACGCGCTGGCCGCCGCCGACGCGCTGCTGATGCCGTCCTACTACGAAAGCCTGTCGATGGTCACCCTCGAGGCCTGGGCCATGCGCATCCCCGTGCTGGTCAACGGCCGTTGCGACGTGCTGCGGGGCCAGGTCATCCGGGCGAACGCCGGGCTGTACTACGAGTCGTACGACGAGTTCGCCGAGGCGCTGAAACTCCTGGGGACGAATCGCAGCCTGCGCCGCGTGCTGGGAGCGAACGGGCGCGCGTACTTCGAGCGGCACTATACCTGGGACGTCGTCGAGAACAAGTACCTCGCGATGCTGGAGCGTCTGGCGCGAGCGGACGAGGACGGCCGCCGGGCGCGGCGCGAACCGGAACTGGGCTGGCTGCGCCGGCGCCGGCGCGTGCTGCCGCCCGCGCGCGAAGTGGTCGACAGGCTGCCGGTGGGGCCCGCGGCCGCGACGTGGGAGGCCGGGGAGGCGGCGGTCGCCGATGGCGGCGCGCCCCGGGCGGGCGAACGATGACCGGACAGGGCGTCGCCGTCCACCAGGTCCTGGCGACGCTCGGCTACGGCGACGCCATCGGCAACGAGGCCCTCGGGATTCAGCGCGTCCTGCAGGACGCGGGCTACCGGTCGCGGATCTATGTGGAGACAGCGGATCCGCGGCTGGAAGACCGGACCGAGGACTATCGTTGCCTGGTCGACGACAGCCACGCGGACAACATCCTGATCCATCACTTCTCCATCGGCTCCCGCGCCTCGCGGGTCGCGTTCGCGTTGCCGGATCGGATGATCCTCGTCTATCACAACATCACGCCCGCCCACTATTTTCTCGACGCCCGCCCCTTCATCGCCAGGCAGTGCTACACCGGCCGACGCGAGCTCGGCGCCTACGCCGCGCGCTGCGACCTGGCGCTCGGAGACTCGGAATTCAACCGGGTCGAGCTCGACGCGCTCGGATTTCCCCGCACCGGCGTTCTGCCGGTCGTGCCGGACTTCTCCCACCTGGACGTCACGCCGCACCCGTGGCTGGCGCGGCAGTTCGACGACGATTCGACGAACATCCTCTTCGTGGGCCGGATCATCCCGAACAAGCGGATCGACGACGTCATTCGCTTCTTCCACGCGTACCGCAGCCGGTACAACCCGGCGTCGCGGCTCCTGCTCGTGGGCTCCCACACGCTGTTCGACGACTACCGGGCCTCGATCGCCCATCTCATCCGGCGCCTCGGCATCCCGAACGTGCACCTGGTCGGTCACGTGACGAACGAAGAGCTGACCGCGCTCTACGACGTCGCCGACCTCTTCCTCTCGGCAAGCGAGCACGAGGGATTCTGCGTCCCGTTGATCGAGGCGTTCCACAAGCGGATCCCGGTGATTGCCTTCGCGGCGGCGGCGGTTCCCGCGACTATGGACGGCGGAGGCATCCTCTACGAGCACAAGGATCCCAGGCACGTGGCCGCGCTGATCAACGCCGTGCTCACCGACCCGACCCTGGAAGACGAAGTCCTCGCGTCGCAGGACGAGGCGCTCGACCGGCTGCGCGCACGGGATTTCGCCGGCACGCTGCTCGGGTTCGTCGAGCGCGTTCGCGCGGCGCCGCGCCTGCCGCCGTGCCGCGTGGCCCCGGATTTCTGGAAGCAGCTCGATCTCTACGAGCGCCTCGAAGAGCTGAAGATCTTCCGGCCATCGGTGTTCCGGGCGCTTCCCGAGTCGCGCGGCGGCCTGAAGTCGCCGCGCGTCGTGTCCCTGGACTCGACGGGATGACGGGGAGGCGGCGTTGGTGATCAACCAATGGATACCGGCGGCGCACCGCGGAGACGCGGTCGGCGACAGCGCGCGCGGCGTCCGCGATCTGCTGCGGCGCAAGGGCCACGAAGCGAACATCTTCGCCCTGTCGATCGACGCCGATCTCGGCGACGAAATCCGCCCCTTCACCGATCCGGCGGCCGGTCGCGGCGACATCACGGTGCTGCACTTCGCCGTGCCCTCGCCGATGACCGAGGCGCTGACCACGCTGCGGGGACGGCGGGTGCTCCAGTACCACAACATCACGCCGGCGCATTTCTTCGCGCGGTACGACGCGGACATCTTCGGTATCGCCGCCCGCGGCCGGACCGAGCTGCAGACGCTGCCGGGCCGTATCGATCTGGCGCTCGGCGATTCCGAGTACAACCGCCGCGAGCTGGCGGCCCTGGGATTCTCCAGGACCGGCGTGATGCCGATACTGGTCGACACCGAGCGGCTCACGAGCGCCCCGCGCCTGCCCGCCCTGGAGAGCACGCTCGACGACGGTCCGACCAACATCCTGTTCGTCGGGCGCATCGCCCCCAACAAGAAGCTCGAAGACCACATCAGGCTCGCCGAGCACTACAAACGCTACGTCGACTCCGACTATCGTTTCATCTTCGTCGGCCGGACGAACGCGGTGCCGCGCTACCACTCGACCCTGCTCGCGCTCCTCGCCGAGTACCACATGCCGCCCGGACGCTTCGTCTTCACCGGACAGGTGCCCGACGTCGAGCTCGCCGCCTACTACCGCACGGCGAGCGCCTACGTCTCGCTCAGCGAGCACGAGGGGTTCTGCGTGCCGCTGGTCGAGGCCATGGCCACCGGCGTGCCGATCCTGGCTTTCGGCGCGGCGGCCGTCCCGGAGACGCTGGGAGGCGCCGGCATCTGCTTTACGCCCAAGGACCTGGAGCGAGCCGCCGAGCTGCTCGGGCTCCTGGTGTACGATGACGAGTTGAGATCGTCGGTAATCGCCGGTCAGAGGCAACGATTGGCCGACTTCAGCACGGCGCGCACCGCCCGAGCCCTCGACCGGATGATCGAGTCACTGTCCGCGTGAAGATCGCCTTCATCGTCCAACGGTACGGGACCGAGATCATCGGCGGTTCCGAGTATCTCTGCCGGCTCGTGGCGGAACGGCTCGCCGCGCGGCACGACGTCGAGGTCCTGACCACATGCGCCCGCGACTACGTCACCTGGGCGAACGAGTACCCCGAGGGCGCTGATCGCATACGCGGCGTGACCGTGCATCGCTTTCCCAACGATCGGACCCGTGATCTCGCGAGCTTCAACGAGTACTCGGACTGGATCTACTCCAACCCGCACGGCGCCGACGACGAGCTCGAATGGCTGAAGCGACAGGGTCCCTGGTGCCCGGCCCTGATCGAGCATCTCGAGCGGCGCCACACCGGGTACGACGCGCTGATCTTCTTCACCTACCTCTACGCGCCGACCGTGCTCGGGCTGCGCGTGGATCCACGGCGCAGCATTCTGGTGCCGACCGCGCACGACGAGCCCGCGATTCGACTCGGCATCTACCGCGACGTCTTCGGCGCTCCGTCCGGCATGGCCTACAACACCGACGTCGAGCGGGCGTTCGTGCGGAGCCGTTTCCGCGTCGGCGCCGTGGCGGAAGCGACGGTCGGCTGCGGCGTGGACCTGCCGCTGCAGTTCACGACCGACGTCCAGGAACTCGATCCGGACGAATCGACCATCCAGCCCGACGTCGATCCGCGACGCGCCAGCGCCGCCGCGTTTCGGCGCCGGCATCGGCTCTACGAGCCCTTCGTGCTGTACGGCGGCCGCATAGATCCGGGCAAGGGCTGCGAAGAGCTGATCGCGCACTTCAGCAGCTACGCGGACAGCCGGGGAGACGCCGTCCTGGCCCTGATGGGCGTCAAGTTGATGCGGATTCCGGAAGCGCCGTTCATCCGGTTCGCGGGCCTGCTGCCGGAGGCCGAACGCCTGGAGGCGCTGCAGGCGGCCACGGTGGTGGCCGTGCCGTCGCCCTACGAGAGCCTGTCCCTGCTCGCCCTCGAGGCGTTCGCGGTGGGCACCCCGGTGCTCGCCAACGCGCGCAGCGAGGTCGTGCGCGAGCACTGCCAGCGCAGCAACGCAGGTCTCTACTACGCCGATCGCGACGAGTTCGTCGAGTGTCTCTCGCTGTTGCTCGGGGATGCGAACCTGCGCGAGGCGCTCGGTCGCAACGGGCAGGAGTACGTCAGGGCCCACTACGAGTGGGACGTCATCCTGCGCAAGTACGATCAGCTCATCGAGGGCGTGGCCGCGGAACGCCCGGTCCGCGCGCGGCGCTCGCGCAACCCGCGGGGCGGAGGCCGCGGCAAACCGAGAGCGCCGCGGAAACGATAGACGGGCCTCAGTCCGCGCGGCTCAGACGCCTGTCGAACGCCTCCACCAGATCGGACATCAACGGGGCGGACCGTGAGCCCGCCGGTCCGGGATCCGTGCTGCCCGCGGCGGCGGTGCGGGCCCGGGCGGAAGCGGCGGCGCCGGCGCGAGACGCGCGCCCCCGTATTCCGTGGCGCTTGATCATCTCGTTGAGCGTCGTCGGTTTGACCCGCAGCAGCTCCGCGGCGCGCTTCTGCACCCCCCCGGCCGCCTCGAGCGCGCGGACGATCAACCGCACTTCCATGCTGTCGATGATCTTGCGGAAGGGAATGCCGTCCGGCGGCATGTCGAAGTGCGGCAGTTGGAACGACGGCGACGCCTTGACGACGTCGGGAACCAGCTCGGGGCCGATCTGGCGCTTGACCGTCAGCACCGCCGCCCGCTCGATCACGTTCTCCAGCTCCCGCACGTTGCCGGGCCAGTGATACGCCTCGAGAAGCTGCATGGCGTCCGGCAGCAGCTCCAGATCGGGCTTGTTGTTCTCCTTGCCGTACTTCGTGAGGAAGCTCCGCGCCAGCAGCGGCACGTCCTCGATACGCTCGCGCAGGGGCGGCAGATCGATCGCGATCACATGGAGCCGATAGTACAGATCCTCCCGGAACGATCCGTCCTCGACCATCTGCTGCAGGTTCACGTTCGTGGCGGCGATGATCCGGACGTCCACCTTGATGGTGTCGAGGCCCCCCAGACGCCGGAACTCGCGCTCCTGGATCACCCGCAGCAGCTTCGCCTGGGTTTCGAGCGGAACCGTCCCGATCTCGTCGAAGAAGATGCTCCCGTTGTCGGCCATCTCGAACAGGCCCTTCTTGGCGCTGACCGCCCCGGTGAAGGCGCCCTTGACGTGCCCGAAGAGATTCGATTCCAGCAGATCCGGAGGCAGGCTGCCCGAGTTGACCGTGACGAACGGCCGCCCGGCGCGCGGCGAATTGGCGTGGACGGCGCGCGCCACGAGCTCCTTGCCCGTGCCGCTCTCCCCGGAGACGAGAATGGTGGCGCGGCTCGGCGACGCCTGCGCGATGATCTCGAACACGCTCCGGATACGCGGACTGTGACCGATGATGTCGCTGAACCGTCCCGCCTGCGCCCGGAGGTTCTGGCGCAGCACGCGGTTCTCGCTCATCAGCCGCTGCTGGGCCACGGCGTTGCGCACGACGAGCAGCACGTCGTCGTTCTTGAACGGCTTCTCGATGAAGTCGAAGGCGCCTCGCTTGAACGCCTCGCGCGTGTTCTTCGACGTGCCGAAAGCGGTAATCATGATCACCGGGGGCGCGTCGTCCAGCCGCCTGATCTCCTCGAGGACCGCGAGCCCGTCCTTTCCCGGCATCATGACGTCCAGCAGCACCGCATCGAACGTTCCCGCCCGCGCCAGCTCCAGACCCTCCTGCCCCGACGCGGCGAGCCGTATGCGGCACCCCTGGCGCTCCAGCAGGGAGTGAAGGATCTCCCGCATGATCGCTTCGTCGTCGACGACCAGGAGCGAAGCTCCGTCCAGCATGCAAACAGCCTCGTGATCAGTGAGCGGCCTCGGTGGCCGGCGTCCGGTCGGGGACGGCGAGCGGCAGGGTCAGCATGAACCGCGTCCCGTGCCCGGGCCGGCTCGCGCACGCGATGGTCCCCTGATGTTCCTGCACGACGCCGTAGGTCACCGACAATCCGAGACCGGTTCCCCGACCGACGGCCTTGGTCGTGAAGAACGGATCGTATATCCGTGAGAGGTGCTCCGGCGAAATGCCCGAACCCGTGTCGGCCACCTCGATGACGGCGCTCTCGCCCTCCACCCGGCTGCTCACCGTCAACCATCCGCCGCTCGGCATCGCGTCGCGGGCATTGAGAAACAGATTGAGAAAAACCTGCTGCATCTTGAACTCGATGCCGCCAACCACCGGCGGCGGAGCGGCCAGCTCGCGCCGCACCTTGATGTTGCCGGATTCGAACTGATGCTCGAGCAGCACCAGGACGTCGCCGACCACCACGTTGATGTCGACCGGCCCGGCCGTATCCGTCCGACCCGGCCGCGCGAGATTCAGCAGACCGTTGACGATCCGGGCCGCCCGGAACGTCTGCCGTTCGATCTTCTCCAGGAGCCGCGTCCGCGGATCCTCGGGATCCGCATCCTCGAGCAGCATCTGCGTAAAGCTCGAAATCCCGGTCAGCGGCGTGTTGACCTCGTGTGCGACGCCGGCGGCGAGCAACCCGATGGAGGCCATCTTCTCGGAGAGCTGCAACTGCTCTTCGAGCTGTACGCGGGCCGTGCTGTCGACCACGATGAGCATCGTCCCGTTGACCCGGCCGCTCGGCGTCAACAGGGGCGCGGTGGCGGCCTTCACCCGCAACCGCCGCTGTTCGCCGTGGCGGGAGAGGAGTGGCACGCGGTAGAGCGCGGCCCCCGCCGGTCGTTCCGCCCGTGCGGCGTTCAAGCGGCCGACGAAATCCGGGTCGAACATCTCGTTCAGCGATTTGCCGATCGCCTCCGCGCGGGACACGCCGTGCAGGCGCTCGAACCCGGCGTTCCAGCGCAGGATCCGATCATCGAGATCCAGCACGGCAAGTCCGTCGCTCAGCGACTCGATGATGTCCTCGCTGAACTGCCGCATGCGGTCGAGCTCGCCCGCCTTCTCCCGCAGCCGGCCGTAGAGGCGCCCGTTCTCCAGCGCGGTCGCCGCCTGTCCGGCCACCGCGGCCAGCAACGCCATGTCCTCGCTGCTCAGGGGCTGGCCGCTGCCCTTGCGACCCAGGGCCATCACCGCGATGGTCCCCTCCTCGGAGATGCACGGCACGAAGTAGTACAGACCCTGGTCCTGCCAGAACGCCGCGTCGCCGGGTGCGCTTTCCCAGCGGTCGCCCGGGTCGTCGAGCAGTGCGGTCTGCCGGCCGATCATCCGCTGTCCGATGCTCGAGGCGCGAGACAGAACCGGTGGCGCCGCGTCGAAGCCGACCCAGCGAATCGGACGGAAATCGTCGTCCGCGAATCCGGTCTCGCCGCCGGCCGGATCGCGACCGAGCAGCAGCACCATCCGGTCGAGCCCGAGCGTCTCCGCGACCCGGCCGACCAGCCGTTCGCTCAGCCGCTCGAGGTCCAGATCGGAGTTCAGATCGCGCGCGAATCGGGTCAGGGCGCGGCGATAGTCGAACCGCTCCCGATAGTAGGCGCGGTCGAGCATCGTCTGAATGGCCCTCTTTACCGGCCCCGCCAGCAGCACGACGACCGCCGTCGCCAGCAGGGCGATGGTCGAGCTGTGCTCATCGGCCTCGTCGAGGAACACCTCTGTGGCCAGACGCTCCAGCCCGAGATAGATGACGACCATCGCCGCCACGACCGCCGCCCAGCCGACGCTCCGCTTGACGATGACCTCGACGTCGCGGAGGCGGTAGCGGACGATCGCGGACGCGAAGGCCAGTGGAATCAGGCCGAGAGGGACGGCGGTCAGCTCGATTGCGCCGGCTGGATCGAAACCAAGCGCGTAGGGTAACGCGTACGCCAACGTGAAGGGCAGGCCGCCGAGCACCGCACCCGACACGATCCAGCGAAGCTGCCGCCGCGACGTGCCGGAGCTCACGCGGCGAAGACCGGCGACCATCGCCGCGAGCCCCCCCAGCGTGCACGCCGCCAGGTAGAGGTGCTGCAGGCTCCAGACCCGCTCGACGACCTGCAGGAAGCCTGCCCCGCCCTGCGGACCGAGCACGGCCGACGCCTGCATGAAGCCGAGCACAACCGCCGGCGCGTACACGAGGGGCAGGACGGCATGCCCGAACCGGCGGCGAAGCCGGCCCGGGGTACGCTCCGGAAACACCAGGGCGAAGTGCATGAAGAGCGGGGCCAGCAACAGGATGGCCACTTCGTCCGCCCAGAAGAAGATCCAGTCCAGACGGTCGTGCCGACCGGTGTACGAGAACGCGAACACACCGAAGAACGCGACGGTCAACCAGAAGAAATGGAGCGATGCCTGATGCCCCGGTCGCTGGACCCGGACCGCCGCGCCGACGAGCAGGCCGAGCAGTCCAACCAATGCAAGCACGAAGTAGGTGGGCAGCGAGACAGCGGAGGTCCTCTCCAGCGAAACGGTGTGCAGCCGCTCCTCGCTGAGGCGCAGCAGCGTATAGTCGACGCGCTCCCCCTCGGCGACGGCGCGCAGCAAACGCCGCAGGTCCGCGAGGCACTCAATCGGCTCTCCCCGAACGGCGAGAAGCACGTCGCCCGCTTCGACCCCCGCCCGCGCCGCCGGTGAGTCCGGCTCTACCGCCGAGGAGATCAGGCCGTCCGCGCTGTCCGTCCAGAGGACGCCGTCGTCCACGCCCCCGCCGCCGGCGCGCACGACCGCGTTGGCCACGGCCAGGCACACCAACGCGGCGACCACGCCCACGGCCAGCAGAGCGCGGCCCCACTCCCCCCGATAGCGGCGATAGCTCGCCTCGCGATCGACCCGCGTCATGACATCCGGAAACTGAATGGGTGCAAACCACGCGCCATGTCTGGAATCACGACGCAGGCGTATGCCACGCATGCATGCCGGTTCCCGAGGCGCCGCGATGGATGCAGGAAAATGGACTCCACGATCCAATACTATGGATCATGCTGTCTACTGCCGGCGCGGCAGCAGCTAGCGCCGCCAAGCACGTCGCCAAGCTCCGTGTTGGCCCCAGCCCCCACCGTCCCAGGAGCTCGTGCAGCAGAAGCCACTCCGTGGCCTTCTGCGGCGCAAGCTCCTAGAAGTGCACGACCAGACCGCCGACGAGTTGCCGCGGCGGATCGACAACCAGCAGCTCGTCGTAGACCGACGCACCGGGCGCCTGCTCGTGGAAGAGGCTGCGCAGGGCCACCAGCAACTCCCAACTGCTTCCCTCGAACGGCGCGAAGGGCAGGGCCTGCGTGACCTGCACGTCGAAGCGGGTGTCGAGACCGGAGGCTGCGCCCTCGTGGACGAGCCGCGAGAATGCCGTGCTGAAGCGGCACCGCGCGGCTACCCGCGTGGAGGTCTCGGGGATCTCGGCCTCCAGCGTCGCCGTTACGTCGTGGAAGTTCTCCCTGCCGCTTCGGAACCATTCAGCCGCCGGCTCCGTCATGCTCCCGGCGCCCGGCGGCATCCATTCCGCGTGAACGACGCGGTAGTCCACCGCGCCCCGCAGCCGCTCCTCGATCTCGTGCGTGAGGGACACTCCCCAGCCGTCCACGTCGACACCGCCGGCGGCAGTCAGATAGTAGTGCCCGCCGGACGCGGGCAGGGTGCCGAGCGGCGCATGCACGCCCGGCGCGAACATCGCCAGGAGCTGACCGTCGACGGTCTGGCTGAAACGCCGCACGCCGATGACGGAGCGCTCCCCGAGATCGTGCTCGATGCCTGCTTCGACGTGCCGGACCTGCTCCGCGCGCAGGTCATGGGAATCCGAGAGCGACGTGTACGTCCGTTCCGGCGGCAGCCATACCCCGTCGAGAGGCGGCAGGAACTGCTCGCCGCCGGGCGCGGTCATGTTCCGCGACAGGGCTACCCGCACCCGGGCCGAATCGACCGGCGACAGCGTGACGCTGGCCCGCGGGCTCAGCAGTCGCGCGTCGTCCAGGTACCCGTAGTGCGCGAGCTCGGCGCCGTAGCCGACCTCGACAGCGGGAGAAACCGTCCACGTGTCGACCGCATCGATGCGCCCCACCTCACGGCTTGGAATGCCTGCATCGACCGGCCTGGCGCCGTCGAGGCGCAGGTCGGCGGCAGCCGCGTGCGCCTGCCGGCTGTACGAGATCGCCACCTGCACGTCGTGGTCCGGTTGCGGCGCGGCGGCGTACCAGCCGGCGATTGCCCACGAGGAGGTCTCGCCGGTCGTCATGTCGACGGTGCCCCGAAGCGCCCAGTCGGCGGGCCCCGACGGCGCCACGGACACGTAGGCCACCTGTCCGGGCCACGCGTCGGAGGGCCAGAAGAAGCTGGGTCCGGCCAGGGTCGCCCGTGTCAGAAGCTGAACCTCGCCCGAGATCGGCAGCCCGGGCAGGCCCGCCAACGGAGGCTCCAGCGCCGCTCGGCCGGCCGTCCAGCGCTCGGAGACGTTGCCTGCCTCGCCCGCACCGGGAACGCTGCCCCCGTCCCTCTGCACGAGGGACGCGCCGATCAGGCGGTCCTTGAGCACGCTGCGCCGCGCGCGGCGCAGCCGCCACATCTTCTCGGACGGCTGCCGGCCACCGGGCCCCGTCAGCCCCGAGTCGGAATCCGACTCGTCCGGTGACGAGGAGTCGGCGGCCTCTGCGGCCGCTTCCTCGGAGAACGGCGGCGTGTCTTCCCCGGCGGGGACAGGCGCCATCGGAAGACTGCCGAACTGGAAAGCACCGCCCGCGAGCCGAATCTCACGGGACTCCTCCAGAGCGGATCCCCCGAGCACCAGCGGCGCGAAGAGCGCCCCGCCGGGCGTCACCTGCACGAAGCGCCGGGCGCCGGGCGGGTGCGTTCGAATCAGGTAGGGCCCGGCCGGAAGCGCATCGAAACGGAAACGCCCCGCGGAATCGGAAACGGCAAGAGAAGACCCGCCCGGGCCGGACACGGAGACGAGGACGTCCCCGGCGGGGCCTCCATCCGCGGTGGTGATCACCCCGGCCAGCCCGCCCGTGGGGGTCGCAAGCCCGTCGGCGGCCGACGGCGGCGAGCCGCGCCGCTCCTCACCCGCCGCAACCGCCGGGGCCGCGGACCCGAGCAGCGGAACGATACCGGCGACGACGAGGAGCATGCGAGCCATGTGTGTTCGCAAGCGCGCCCCGCCCTGCCGCCAGGCCGGCCGGAGGCGCGCCAACGCCTCCCTAGGTTTCCAGCACGGTGAACATCACGCTCTCGATGATCTCCGCCGAGTTCGTATTGTCGGTTACCTTGATTTCCAACCGGTAGTCCCCGGCCGGGAAGAGCGACAGGGGCACCGTCTGCCCCGCCACGATCTGGTGGCCGAGCGTCACGTCGAAAGCGGGCGGAAGCGTCTGGCCGTTGAACTGCTGCGGATTCGTCCGGTTGAAGTACTCCTCGCCACCGGACGCCCGCACATGGAAGGTGTACTCGATCGTGATGTCCGGTTTCGATCCGTCGGCGAGACCCGGGTTGTAGACGAGGAAAATGAGCGACAGCTCAGCCTGCTTGGCGAACTCCTCGTCGAACTTCGGAATGATGCGGGTGGCGCCGAGGCTGTACGGGCTGAGAATCTGCTCGTCCGGTGTCAGCGGCGCCGCGAGCGGCTCGACGACCTCGGGCAGGATGATCGTGCTCAACTGCAGCCGGCCGTCCCAGAGGTCCGGAACGTCCACGCGCTGGCGCAGCAGCATGACGGGCCCGCGCTCGTCTTCGTCCGATTCCTCACCCATGCTTTGCTGGATCGCCACGTAGACGTCGTACGGGCCGCCCGGCGCGGTGAACGCCCGGCTGATCCGAATCAGCCCGTCTCCGCTCGGCTCCACGCTCGCGAAGTACGCATCCTCGAAAATCGCGTTCTCGTCACCCGGCTCGGCCACGAACAGGTACATCGATACCATCGGCGAGTCGACCTTCGCCGGGTCTATCGACAACGTGAACGGCACGTACGCGTTGCCGTCGGTGCCCTTCAGGAAGTCCGGCCGCAACTCGAAGGGATCGGTGTCGGGAACGATCTCGCCCTCCACGGCGGCGTTGATGGCGTCGAGCAACCCTCGAAGCTCGTCGCGCTGCCAGTCTTCCAGATCCTGCGCTTCAGTTGCGGGAGGCAGTACCGTCGTCAGCAGTGCAACCGCGGCACACGCTGCCAGGACTCTCGTGCGCCGGGCAATGGCATTCATGGATAAGCATCTCCCTAACGGGTTGATTCACGGGTTAACCGATTGATCATAAGCGACCCCAATCGCGAAGTCAAAACCGGCGGGATCACCGCAACGCACTGAGTCGAAACCAGTTACGCGCACCGGTGCCAATCGTCCGGCATGCTATCATTCCGGTTTCCTCCGCCGCCGTCATGCCCGACACCCGCCGCCCGCCGGTAGTTCTCGTCGTTCTCGACGGCTGGGGCATCAGCCCGAATCGCGAGCACAATGCAATCGCGCAGGGCCGAACCCCGACGTACACCGAGCTCCTGGAACGGTTTCCGCATGCATCGCTCGTCACGAGCGGCGAGGCGGTGGGCCTGCCGGCGGGACAGATGGGCAATTCCGAGGTCGGCCACATGAACCTCGGTGCGGGCCGCGTCGTCTACCAGGATCTGTCACGCATCGACAAGAGCATCCGGGAGGGCGATTTCTTCACGAACCCGGCCCTGGTCGCGGCCATGGGCCGTTGCGCGGGCGACCGGCACGCCCTGCATCTCGTGGGCCTGGTCTCGCAGGGCGGCGTCCATAGCCACCTCCGGCATCTGGTGGCGCTCGTCGAGCTCGCGCGGCGGCAGAGAGTGGAGCGCTTGTTCGTCCACGCGCTCACCGACGGTCGCGACACCGCGCCCACGGCGGCGGCCGAAGACGTGGCGGCAGTGGAGCGTACGCTGGCGGACGCGCGAGTGGGACGCATCGCGACCGTCATCGGCCGCTACTACGCGATGGATCGCGACCGGCGCTGGGATCGGACCCGTCGCGCGTACGCGGCGCTGACCGCGGGCGCCGGCCGCGCCGCCCGGGATGCCTCTGCACTCATCCGGGAAGCCTACGCCGCGGGCACGACCGACGAGTTCCTGACGCCGGGGGTCGTGGTGGACGGCGGCGGACTGCCGATCGGCTGCCTGCGCGACGGCGATTCCGTGGTCTTCTTCAACTTCCGCGCGGATCGGGCGCGGCAGTTGACCCGGGCCCTGGCATTCGACGAGGCCGCGTTCGACGGGTTCGAGCGGCCGCAACGTCCGGCGCTCGCGGTGACGACGATGACCGAGTACGACGCGACGTACGGACTGCCCACGGCCTTCGATCCGCTTTCCTTCTCGGGCAACGTGGCCGAGGTCCTGGCGGACGCCGGCCGGACGAATCTGCGGCTGGCGGAGACGGAGAAGTACGCCCACGTCACGTACTTCTTCAACAGCGGCGAGGAGCGCGCGTATGCCGGCGAGGAACGCATCCTGATCCCGTCGCCCAAGGTGCCGACGTACGACCTGCAGCCGGAGATGAGCGCGGCCGGCATCACCGACACGCTCGTCGAGCACGTCGAGCAGGGGCGTCACGACGTGATCGTCTGCAACTTCGCCAACGCCGACATGGTGGGGCACACCGGGAAGCTCGACGCCGCGACCCGTGCCGTCGCGACGCTCGACGGCTGTCTGGCGCGCATCGCTTCCGCCGTCACGGGAGTCGGCGGCACGGTGATCGTGACGGCCGATCACGGCAACGCCGAACAGATGTGGGATGCGGAACGAAAGGGACCGCACACGGCGCACACCAGCAACCCGGTGCCGGTGCTGCTGATCGACAAGGCGCTCTCGAGGACGCGCCACGTACTTCGGGGCGGATCCTTGCGGGACGTGGCCCCTACGCTGCTGCACATCGCCGGCGTCGACGTACCGCACGAGATGACCGGCCGCGACCTCCGTACCTGGGCCGACTGACTGCTCGCGGCCGGCCCGGCGATCAGCCGCCCGCCTGACCGGGCTGCTCGCTCTCGCCGGCGGCAATCCGCAGCGCGCGCAGAAACCGCCGGTCGTTCGCCGTCATGCCGCCGAGGGGCTCGTCGTCCGCGTCCGCCTCCGGAGGATGATCCGTCCCGCCGGCCGCCGCTGGCGAGCCGTCCCGGCTGCCGAATCCGATCTCGGTCTCCAGCGACACGCGCATCTCGTACCCCGCCGCGCGGGCTTTCTCGCGGCACGCCTCGACCTGGGGATCCTGTGCCACCGCGGCGCCGATGGCCTCGGCGAGCTCGCGCGCGAGACGGTTCACGACGTCGTTCATCCTGCTACCTCCTCACCGCACGGGCAGCCGTGCGCGGGGTACCGCTGCCGACAGCACTCCTGGAACGTGAAACCAGCCGGATGAGGACCACCAGCGGCATGGAGAGAGAGGATGCAACCTCCGCGATTCTAGACGCGGCCGGACCCGGTGTCAACCGGGAACCACGGCATATGGAGGCTCCTGCTCGTGACCCCACTATATCCTGTAGCCGGACGCAGACCACGCGACCGCCCGCCCGGCGCTGGTAGAATTGCCCCCGCATGCCCTACCACGTCGAACGCCCGAATCCGGACCCCGGCGAGGCCGCCGACCGACTCGGCGCGCCGGGCAGCTTTCCGTTCACGCGGGGCATCCACCCGACGATGTACCGCGGCCGGCTCTGGACGATGCGGCAGTACGCCGGCTTCGGCACGGCGGCCGAGTCGAACCGCCGCTATCGCTATCTGCTCGATCAGGGCGTTACCGGCCTGAGCGTCGCCTTCGATCTGCCGACACAGATCGGCTACGACTCGGATCACCCGCTCGCGGCGGGAGAGGTGGGCCGGGTGGGGGTGGCCATCGATTCGCTCGAGGACATGTCACGGCTCTTCGACGGCATACCGCTGGACCGCGTCTCGACCTCGATGACGATCAACGCGACGGCTATCATCCTGCTCGCGCTGTACGTCGCCGCCGGACGGCGGCAGGGCGTCGATACGCGCGGGCTGGCGGGCACCGTGCAGAACGACATCCTGAAGGAGTACGTGGCGCGCGGCACCTACATCTACCCGCCGCGGGCCTCCCTGCGCGTCGTCACCGACGTGGTCTCGTTCTGCGAGCAGGAGCTCCCGCGCTGGCACCCGATATCCATCAGCGGCTACCACATCCGCGAAGCGGGGTCGACGGCGGCGCAGGAAATCGCGTTCACGTTCGCCCACGCCCAGGCCTACGTGCAGGCGGCCCTCGATCGCGGGCTCGACGTGGATTCGTTCGGCAGCCGCCTGTCGTTCTTCTTCAACGCCCACAACGACTTCCTCGAAGAGATCGCGAAGTTCCGCGCCGCCCGCCGGCTCTGGGCCACGTTGATGCGCGACCGCTTCGGCGCCACCGCGCCGCGCGCTCAGCAACTGCGGTTCCACACGCAGACGGCCGGCAGCACCCTGACCGCGCAGCAACCGGAGAACAACATCGTGCGCGTGGCCCTGCAGGCGCTGGCCGCGGTGCTCGGCGGCACGCAGTCTCTCCACTGCAACGGCCGCGACGAGGCGCTCGGGCTGCCGACGGAGGAGGCCGCGCAGATCGCGCTGCGCACGCAGCAGATCATCGCGGGCGAGACCGGGGTGACGGACACGGTCGATCCCGTCGGGGGCGCATGGACGATCGAAGCGCTCACCGACCGGCTGGAGGCCGAGGCGGTGTCGCTGCTCGGGCGCATCGACGAGCGGGGCGGCGTGCTCGCCGCCATCGAGTCGGGCTTCATCCAGGCGGAGATCCAGGAGGCCGCCTACCGCGCGCAGCAGGCGGTCGACGCCGGCGACGCGGTGGTGGTCGGCGTCAACCGTTTCGCCGCCGAGGAAACGGCGCCTATCGAGACCCACCGGATCGACCCGCAAATCGAGACGGACCAAGCGGCGCGTGTCGCCGCACTGCGCGCCGCGCGCGACCCGGAGGCGCCGCGGACCGCCCTTGCCGCGGTCGAGCGTGCGGCGCGGGACGGAACGAACCTGGTGCCCCCGATCATCGCGGCCGTCGAGGCGCTGGCCACCGTCGGCGAGATTTCCGACACGCTGCGCGGCGCCTTCGGCGAGTACCAGGCCGCCAACTCCTAGGAGCTTGCGCCGCAGAACGCAGTGCAGCGAAGTTCTGCGACGCAAGGTCA
>VXME01000058.1 GCA_009861545.1 Acidobacteriota bacterium
CGCGGACGACGGCGACACGCTGGTGCTGTCGCTGATGGGTGACGACGGAGTTGAGAGCCGCGCCACCTGGCAGCGTCATCGCTAGTCCCTCCGGACTGGGTTCGTCGCGGTTCGAGGCCGGCGGGACGTGTTCCAGGGTCTCTGTTTTGACCGTCTACTCCATCTTCCAGAACGCGACGCCGCCTGCCTGCTTGCCGACGTCGACGGCGCCGACCCGCTCCGCCGTCGGCACGTGGTAGATCTCGACCGTGCCGGGGTCGCTGCCGACCCCCTCGAGCGTGACGAACGCGTACCGGCCGTCCGGCGTGATGGCCACGCCATGGGGAATGGTGCGGGTGGTGGGCGCCCGCGCCCGCTCGACGCCGCTGCCGAGATCCCAGAAGCCCACCGCGTCGTCTCCCTTGTAGGTGGCGATCAGGGTCGATCCGTCCGGGGTCACGTCGAGGTTGTAGGGACCGGCCCCGGTCTCGAACGTGCGCAGAATGCGCCAGGATCGGAGGTCCACCTCGAACACCCTGGCGACGTTGTTGCCGGTCACGTAGGCGATTCCTTCCGCGGTCGGCGTCGTCACCCAGGTCGGCTGTACCCCTTCACCGAGCGGCAGGCGGCGCGCGATCTCGAAGCCGAGGGCATCCAGCTCGACGAGGTCGCCGCCCATCATGTTGACCGAGTAGTGCCGCGTGCCGTCGCGGCTGAGGCGCGAGCCGTGGGGCATGACGCCGGTGTCGATGCGCGCCACCTCGGCCATCGTCTCGACCTCGACGGCCGAGATGCTGCTCGGCTCCATCCGGCCGTGCAGGTTGAAGTTCACGACGAACATCAGGCCGGTGGCCGGCGATACGTCGAGCGTCGCGGGGAACAATCCGAGCGTCACGTCCCCCACCCATGCATCCGTGCCCGTCTCGTACTTGTGGACGCTGCCGAAGGGCAGCCCGTGGGCGATGGAGACGTACCAGTGGCGGCCGTCCGGATCGACGGTGATGCCATGCGGGCCCTCGATCTCGTTGGGATAGCTCCCCACCCCGATCGTCTTGACGACCTCTGCGCCGCCGGGCCCGTAACGCACGAGCGCCACCTCGTCCTCCGACTCGGCGCACACGTAGACGTAGTAGCTGCGCTCCGGCGACTCCGGCGGCGCTGCTGCCGCGGGCACTCGCGCCTCCCGCGAACCGAGCAGGGCCAGCAGCGTGAGCGAAACCGCCACCGCGCCGATCGTCCGCGTCCCCACGTGCATGCTCCCGTCTGCGTGTCCCGCCGCGCCTGACTCCTACTGCGGCTCGCCGATGACCCGGCCCGGACCGGTCTTCTCCTCGAGGCGCACGGCCCAAAGCCCGCTGTTGTAGTCGGTGAAGAAGATGTGCCCCTTGTAGGGCTGCGGACCCCAGACGAACGGTGCGTTGGGAGCGAATCCGTCGGGCTCGAACGGCACGAATCGCGCGATCTCCCGGCCCTGCCGGTAGAGGTCGCCCATCAGCTCCCCGGACACGTCGACCACGCGCAGGCCGCCCGGGTAGTAGTAGCCGACGTAGAGAATGTCGTCCTCCACCCAGATGTTGTGCGAACCCGCCTCGGGCACCTGGTAGCGCGCCACCTCCTGCGGATTGTCCCAGTCGCTCCAGTCGATGACGTGGATCCAGCCCGCGGTCCGAAACGGCAACTGCGCATCCTCGGCGGCGTTCGCCAGCCCGCCGTAGGGATAGGCCTCGTCGCCGGCGAAGAGGTAGAACTTGCCGGTCGACTGGCTGCGGTAGGGGAAGGCAGCGTGGTTCCAGCCGTTGGGATACGCGTAGCGCCCCAGCTCGACCGGCCGCTCCGGCGTTCCGCCCCGACCGCCCCCGCCGACGTCGACGGCCACCACGCCGTCCGTCCAGTTCGACGAGAACGCAATGCCGTCGCTGACCCAGACGTCGTGCACGCTGTGCCCCTGCGTCTCGAGCTCGAAACGCCCCACCCGCTCCGGATTACGCGGATCCTCGATGCTCACGATGTCGTAGCGACGCCCGGCGCTGAGCGCGTACACATGATGCCCGTCCACGAAGACGTTGTGGACCCCGCCGGTCAGTTGATTGGTGAACTCCGACAGCACCGGAACCCCTTCGCGCGGATTGCCGGCGCCGAGCACGACGAAGCCGTTGCGCCGGTTCGAGGCGCCCTCGCGACCGATCACGGCCAGCTCGCCGTCGGCAGAGACCTTGACGTCGTTCACGGTCCTGGCATCGACCTGCACCTCGTTGACCTTCTCGATGTTGGCCGGATCGGTCACGTCCCAGAAGTAGGTGTGTCCGTCGGCGCCCCAGGTCCCGGTGAGGGCGTAGTCCCGGCCGTCGGTTCCCTCCCAGACCCAGAGGTCCGACGAGCGGCGGTCGAGCACCTTGCCGCGTCCGACCACCTCCACGTCCCGCGCCACGTCCCGCGGCTCGATGGAAACCGTCCGGGCAGCCGTATGCGTGCCCGCGGTCGCGATCACGGTGTAGGTCCCGGAACGTTCCGCGACGAAACGGCCGTCGGCGGCGATGTGCGCCGGGGCCCCGGCGGCGACGATGGCGGGGGCGGTCTCACCGCCGACCGCGAACCGCACCGGCACACCGGGCACGGGACGCCCCTGCGCATCGGCCGCGACGGCAGTGAAGCGCAGCACGTCCCCCGTGCGCGCCGCGTCGGCGCCGACCTCCAGCACCAGCGAGGAAACCGGATTGTCCTCGACCTCTATCGTCAGCGCGTCGCTCTCGGTGTCGACCGACGCGGTCACCGTGACCCTTCCGGCCTCACGCAGAGTCAGGAATCCGAACCGGTCGATGGACGCAACGGCCGCGTCACTGGTGGCGAACATGACCGGCACGTCTTCCCGGCGGGCGCCTGCCGTGTCCGTCACGGCCACCTGCAGGCGCGGCTGGGTCCCGGCGTAGAACACCGACGGGACCCTGGAGAAAGCGACTTCCGAGATCGGCGGCAGAGGCACCGTCACCGGAATCTCCACCCGCGCGCGCGCATCGGGTCGCCGGCTCCTGTCGCCCGGGTTGGTCGGAACGAGAGCGATCAGCGTGAACTCGCCGGGGCGGTACGCCTCGACGCGGCCCGTGCGGGTCACGCTCACGCTGCGCCGCGCGCGCGAGTAGAAGACGACGGTCGCGTCGTCCACGACGGCGCCGCCGGCGTCCCGGACGGTCGCGGACAACTGCGCCGCCTCCCCTATCTCCAGGCGCAGGGCGCCCGGATCGACTTCGATGCGCAGCCCGGCCGGCGTATCGCCGCCCTGCCCGCGGACCATCAATGCGGCGCACGCGAGCAGGAGGAAGACGCATGACAAAGAACGCGCCAACCGTACTCCCCAGCGCCGAGGCCGCGCATCCACGTGTCCGATCCGGGCCCCTGCCGCGAGTCCTTCGTCACTGCCCACCTGCCACCCCTTCCCTGACTGCTAACGGCTCCACTGCCACCGTCGGCCTGAACGGCCGGCCCCGCGTACCGGTCGCAAGGACTGCCTCATTGTATCGCCGCTGCCCGCCGGGAAGGCAGGATGCAGAATCTGCAACGGTCCGGGCCGTCAGGATGGCGGAAACTGCTGCTGCGCAGCCGAAAAGGGCGAAAGTCTAGAACAACATAAACTGCTTCATATAATGAATTTATATGGATTTCTAAACTGACTTTCGCTTGACACTCGTCTGGCACGATCCTAGAATACGTTTCGTGACATGCAAGCCCGCCCTATCGAACAGAATGGAGAATCCATGTCGAATCCGGAACGGATAGCCCGCGAACGCTCGAAAGCCGTCGAGATCGCGGTCGGGCAGATCGAGAAGCAGTTCGGCAAGGGAGCGATCATGCGCCTGGGCGCGCAGGGCGCGGTGTCGGCCGTCCCGAGCATTTCCACCGGATCGATCAGCATCGATTACGCGCTCGGCATCGGCGGCGTGCCGCGCGGCCGCGTCGTCGAGGTCTACGGCCCCGAGTCGTCCGGCAAGACCACCCTGGCGCTGCAGGTCATCGCACAAGCCCAGCGCGTCGGGGGCAACGCGGCGTTCGTCGACGCGGAGCACGCGCTGGATCCGATATACGCGCGGAAGCTCGGGGTGCAGCTCGACAACCTGCTCGTCTCGCAGCCGGACCACGGGGAACAGGCGCTGGAGATCGTCGAGACGCTGATTCGCTCGGGCGCCATCGACGTGGTGGTCGTCGACTCGGTCGCGGCGCTGGTGCCGCGGGCGGAAATCGAGGGCGAGATGGGCGAGGCGCAGGTCGGGCTGCAGGCCCGCCTGATGTCGCAGGCGCTGCGCAAGCTGACCGGCGTGGTGGCCAAGTCGCGAACCTGTCTCCTGTTCATCAATCAGCTCCGCGAGAAGATCGGCGTGATGTTCGGCAACCCGGAAACGACGACCGGCGGCCGGGCGCTGAAGTTCTACTCGTCCGTCCGCGTGGACATCCGCCGCATAGGGGCCATCAAGGACGCCGACCGCGTGATCGGGGGGCGTACGCGGGTGAAGGTGGTCAAGAACAAGCTGGCGCCGCCGTTTCGCGTGGCGGAGTTCGACATCATGTACGGCGAAGGGATTTCACGCGAGGGCGATCTGCTTGATCTGGCGGTCGAGCGGCGCATCGTCGAGAAGAGCGGCGCGTGGTTCTCCTATGGCGGCGAGCGACTCGGGCAGGGCCGCGAGAACGTGAAGACGCTCCTGCGCGAGAAGGCGGATCTGTTCGGGAGCATGGAAGCCGAGGTGCGCAAGGCGCTCGGACTGGCGACCGAGGCCGGCGCCCGGCCCACGCCCGTGGCCGAGAGCGCTACGGCCTAGGGCAGCGCTCAGGGCGCGGTTCGTGGCGCCGCCGCACTCGACGGCGGCGCGACCGAGCCAAGGATGAACACGCGCTCGCCCGGGTGTATCAGGCCGAACTCGCGGCGGGCGATCTCCTCGATGAAGGTCGGGTCTTCGCGAAGCCGCCGAACCTGCTCGCGCAACGTCTCGTTCTCGCCCTTCATGTCGGCGATGCGCTCGGCGAGGCGCGCCTGTTGACGGCTGGCCATTCGCGTGGCCAGCAGACCGCTCTCGCCGACGAGCGCATTCGCCACCAGCGCACACGTGGCGAACAGCAGCAGATAGCCGACGGCGCGCCCGCCGGGACGCCGCGCTCGAACCGTTCGCGCCGGTGCAGGCGCATCGGAATCCACGATACGTCCTGACGATACACGAAAAGGCCGTGCGATGGACAGACGAGCCGGAGCGCCGCCGGCCCCGGCTGCCCTGTCAAGGAGAGGACGGGTACTCCATGGTGAACGGATCCGGCAGCGGTATGCCGGCAATCTCGCCGGCGGCGAGTCCCGGCAGGGTTACGTCCGGATTGTCCGGGTCGCCGGCCTCGATCGTCGAGCGATCACCGACCACCAGCATGACAAGCCGTTCCGGATCGAGGTACTCGCGCGCCACGCGCAGCACGTCGTCGCCGCTGACGCTGCTGATCCGATCCCGGTAGGCCACGAGATACGCCGGGTCGCGCCCCGTGTATTCGTCGTTCGCGAACAGGCCCGCCGTCGACGCGGCGCTCGAGAAACTGCGGCTGAAGGTCTCGACGAACGACGCCTTCGACGTGCGGAGCTCCGCTTCGGTCACCGGCTCGGAACGGATACGCTCGATTTCCTCCAGCACGATCGCCGCGGCGCGCGCCACCGTCTCGCTCCGCGACTGGAAGCTGACCCGGAAGGCGCCGGGAAAGTACGTGCCGAACCCGTACGACGAGTAGGCGCTGTAGGCGAGCCCTTCGTCCGACCGGATGCGGGTCAGCAGGCGCGCCGCGAAGCCGCCACCGCCGAGGATGTCGTTCATCACCATCAGCGCGTAGCGGTCCGGGTTGTCGCGCATCGCGCCGAGATGTCCGATGACGACGCGCCCCTGGTTCACGTCGTCCTTGTCGACGACGTAGACGCCGGGTCGAATCTCGTGATCCGGCGCCGGCACCGGCGTGGAAACCGGCTTGCGGGCCGGCCAGTCGGCCAGGCGGCCCTCCAGCCGGGCCAGGAAGTCGGCCGGCTCGACGTCGCCGGACACCGCGAAGATGAAGTTGCCCGGATGGTAGTACTCGCGGTGGAAGGCGACCAGGTCGTCACGCGTGATCGCATCGATGCTCGCCCGCGTCGACGGGGTCGTCGTGAAGTGCCCGCCGCCCCGCAGCAGCCTGCGCCACTCGCGGACCTCGATGCTCTGCGTGCTGTCGTTGCGCCGCTCCATCTGCTGGAGAACCTGGCTCTTGGCGAGGTCGAGACGGTCCTGATCGAAGCGCGGCCGCCGCAGCATGTCGAAGAACAGGTCGAGCGAGGCGTCGAGGTCCTTCGTCAGAGAGTTGACGCCGGCGCGGCCCGAGGTGTCGCCGATGCCGCTCGACAGCTCCGCGGCCAGGAACGCCGCTTCCTCGTCGAATTCCACAGGTCCCAGCGCACCCGCGCCGCCGGCGCGCATCTGGCTGCCGGTCAGGGCTGCGAGGCCGGCCTTATCGGCGGGCTCGAGATAGGCGCCGGTCCGCACCGTCACGGAGACCGACACCAGCGGCAGAGCCCGATCCGGCACGATGAAGACGACCGAGCCGTTCGACAGCTCGTGGCGATGCGCCGCCGCGTCCGGCGGATCGAACGCCAGATCCTCGAACACCAGGTCACGCGGGTGCGCCGGGATCGGCTGGGCCAGGGCCGGCGGGACGGCCAGGCCTGCAAACACCACGCCCATCCAGCACCACACTGCGAATCGTCGCGCCCCCGTCACCGCGCACCTCCCAACTCTTCGATCCGTTGCCGAACGAGCGCGACCAGCGCCTCGGCCATGTCCCGGTTCTCCGGCGGGACCTGCCCGACCATCTGCTCCGCCTGCGCCAGGAACTGATTGAGCTGATCCTCCGGCATCTGCCCGAGCATCGCGCGCACCTGGCGGATCTGCTGCCGCTCGTCGTCGCTCAACCCCGCCAGGAGGGGATCCTCCTCGGTCTGTGTGCTCTCGTCGCGGTAGTAGACCGCCACCGCGCGCGTCTCGGGCGTGAAGTACCTGTTCGCCACCCGCATGACGTCGGCGGCGGTGACCGCGTCGTAGAGGGCCGGATCGGTATTGATGTGCTCCCAGCCGCGATTCCCCTCGCGGATGAGAAGCTGCATCATGAGTCCGAAGTTGCTGCGGAGGCCCCGGAAGGTGTCCGCGGCGTTCTGGTTCTTGACCTTCTGCAGCTCGCGCTCGCCGACCGGCTCGGTCTTCATTTTCTCCAGCTCGGCGTAGATGGCCTGCTCGACCTCTTCCGGCGTCCTTCCCTGCCGGGCCGTGCCGCGCAACTCGAACATCCCCTCGAACTGGAAGCCCGCCTGTCCGCCGGAGGCCCTCGTGGCCACCGCCTGCTCCTCGACCAGGGAACGATAGAGGCGTCCCGTCCGACCGCTCAACAACTGTCCCAGCACGACCAGCGCCGGCTCGTCCACATGTCCGTCGCGCACCGAGTGGTACCGGACGACGACCTGCGGGTTCGTGTCGGCATACGCGATCATCCGCTTCTCGGCGAGCTGCGGCATCTCGCGCGTGCGCGGTTGAAGAGGCGGGCGGGCTCCGCGCTCGAGCCGGCCGAAGTAACGCTCGGCCAGCTCGATCGCCGCGTCGGGGTCGAAATCGCCGACCAGCGCCGCGGCCAGGTTGTTCGGGGCGTAGTACGTGTCGAAGAATCCCAGCGCCTCGTCCCGGGTGATGCCCTCGAGATCGCTGGGCCAGCCGATCACCGGCCAGCCGTACGGCGACGACTGCCAGAACATCGCCTCGAACTGCTCCTGGAACTTGCCGATCGGCGTGCTGTCCGTGCGCAGCCGCCGTTCCTCGTGCACCACGCTGCGCTCGGCGTAGAACTCCCGGAACACCGGGTTCGCCAGCCGGTCGCTCTCCATCCAGAACCACAGCTCCAGCTTGTTGGCGGGAACGTTGATGAAGTAGATGGTGAAGTCGTAGCTCGTGCCGGCGTTCATGCCCGAGCCGCCCTCGGCCGTGTAGATGCGGCTGAAGTCCTCCTTGATGAGCAGGTCGCTCTGCCGGGCGAGCAGCGTCTCGAACTCGTCGAGCAGCTCCTGGTGGCGCGTACTGCGCACGGCGGGATCGGCCGGGTCCTCGATCTCGCCGAGCTGGTGCCGGCGATCCAGCTCCACCTCGGCGGCCTGGATCTCGGCCCGCAACGCGTCGAGCTGCTCGATGATCTGCAGGTCCTGCTCGATGTCCCGGGTCCCGATCGTCTGCGTCCCCTTGAACATCATGTGCTCGAAGAGGTGCGCAACGCCGGTGATCCCGGGCCGCTCGTACACGGAGCCGACCTTGGCCACCCAGCCGGCCGCAACGTTCGGATCACCGGGCCGCGGAACCAGCAGCAGGGTCAGGCCGTTGTCGAGCCGATGCTCGATCACGTCGACCTGCTGCGCGCCGGCCGACCCGGCCAGCACCAGGACGACCGGAAGAACCCACCAGGATATCTGTCTCATCGGATGCCTCGCCACGTCGTACAGGGGAGACCGGCGCCGGGGGACTCCGGCTTTCCGGCCATTACCGACGGTACACCAGTCCCGACGAAGACGCCAAGCACGGCCGGCGCGCGCCTTGCGCGGCGTGCGCGCCGTGCAGTATCTTGGTATTTCCTGCCGGGTTCCGCGCCCGCCTGCGTGCCGAGGTAGCTCAGTCGGTAGAGCACATGACTGAAAATCATGGTGTCGCCAGTTCGATTCTGGCCCTCGGCACCACCTTCAAGTTACTGATTCTCGGGCAGTAATAGGAACACGGCACTTCCGGCGGCTTCTCGGCCAGCCGAGTTGCCCTTCCCGGCAAACTGGATGTTGCACCCGGTTCCGGCGAATGACGGCCCGCGGCTCCGCCCCCCCGCATTGCGGGCAACGGAGCACCAGGGTAGAGTCGAGACGACGGGCACCGTCCGGGTGACCGAGCAAAGGCTGCCATGCGAATCCCGGCGGCGGGGAACGGACAACCGAGCGAACAGCAGATGCGCGCCCAGGGCTGGGGAGCCTACGAGCGCCTCCTGCCGGCGGCGCGGCTCTCGAACGCGGAAATCGACGAAGAAACCGTGAGGACGATCGCGACCAGGCGCAACCGGAACGGCGAGCCCGAAAGCCCTACGGTACGAGCGCGGCTGTGCAGCGCGACCTGCGGTTGGAAGACACCGGCCACCGAAGCCGAATTCTACCGGGCCCTGCGAGCGGAAGAGCCGGACAGCCGGCAGAGGAACATTCTGGATGCGTGGGCGACCGAAGCCACCCCGGAAGAGATATTCCGGGCCTGGGCCGAGGGTGCCTACACCCCGCGCACGCTGGCCGCGGCCCTGCATCGTGCAGGCCTGCAGGTATGCAAGGCGGCCAGGTTCCTCAACAACTTCGACCAGGAGCCCGCAGGATGGACGAGACCGAGCGGTTGAGGCTGCCGGCGCATGCGGGAGCACTGTGGCGCACAACGCGCGAGATCACGCGCCGGGGAATCGCCGAACTGACAGGGGAAAGCGGGAGCTACACGATCGGGGGCGGAACGATCCTGGCGGCGAGGTGGAAACACCGCAGCAGCAGCGACATCGACATCGTCGTCGCAGAGGAAACGAGGCCGGGAAGCGTCCTGGCACGGCCGGACAGCAGCTTCAGGAACGGAATCGAGACCTTGCGCGGAACCGTAGCGCCCAGGGCGCGCGGGAAACTGGTGACGGCTGGATGGGCGGACCAGAAAATCGATATCTGGGCGACCACGCCGATGCCGGCCAGCGGAGCGGCAGCGGCGATCGTCGACGGGAACATCGAAACGGTGCTATCGACGATCCAGATCCTGCGCGGGAAACTGGAGCGAGGCGAAGACTGTCTGGTACGGGACGTGTACGACGTACTGCGGGCCAGTGAACTCGACCGCGGGAGCCTGGTTGCGGCCGCCAACGGCGCCGGCCGCAGGTGGGCGAGGACCATAGCCGGAATATGGCAGGCGGCGAAAACGAGAATCGGCGCCCGGGCAGAGACGCTCGACACCGTCGAAGCACTGGAACGGCCGGAACGACTGGGCGCCGACGCGGCCGACGCAATCAGAAAGGCCATCTACACGAGACTGGAGGTCGGGGTGGACAGAGGCCGGATCCTGGTGAGTGCCACGACGGGCTTCGGCGACGAGAAAGCGCGAACGATCGCCGGAGTCAGCGACGAGGCTTTCGAGCGACTCGGACTCAACGGGTACCTGGCCCACCAGCGACCCGACGGAAGACGCGTTCGAGAGCGCGCCGAAGAAGCACGCCGGGAGTTGGGCAAGTACACGCGAATCTACAGCGAAGAGAACGGCCAGGTAACGGCGTGGCACGGCGATGTCCCACCTGCGGGGCAGCGGGACAAGTGAGTTGAATCACGCGTGGTCCAACCCTTCGACCCTGGCCAACTTCCTCAGGGTCGCCAAGGCGACCAGAGCGAGTGCGCCGTCGAGGTCGATGTCGACGAGCATGATCGGCTGCGGCGCATCACGGACGATGCGGTCGGGGGCCGGAACTCGCCTGTCGGCTCCGGGTCAACGGCGTTTCCGTCCCAGCCTGCCCACGTGACGGCGCAGGCGCCGCCACGTGGGCAGGAGCGTGGTTGCGCTCACCACCGTGCCGCCGATGCTCAGCACGATGACGACCGCATCCCAGAGCGGGCGTTCGTAGTAGAGAAACGGGAAGTCGAGGCTGTGCAGCCCCTGGTACAGCCAGCGCAACTGCCGCCGGCTGTCGTCGGTCCGCAGCGCGATCCCGCCGCGAGCCGGATCCAGATAGAGCCAGGTCCGATCCGAATCCTCGTAGCGGACCCGCAGCACCGGAAGCGACCGCGTCCCCCGGGAATCGTAGTAGTGGGCGTCGAACTCGTGCAGCCATACCGCGTCCCGAACCGGCACGCCGGGCATCGCGAGCTTCGCGAGCTCGACCAGCGACTCGCCCTTCAGATGCCTCTCGCCGAACGCGCGGAACGCCCCGTTATCCGGCCGAGCGGCGGATACGTAGCGCTGCTCGAGCACGGGCCGCGGCGTCCGCGGCATCAGGCCGATCCGCATCCACTGCACGGCCTCCTCGTTCGAGGGCGCCCGATGGCCATGCCAATACGGTTCGCCCCGGACCTGAACGGCATCGAGCTCCTTGAGCGCGCCGGCCTTCCCGAAGGCCCTTTCGACCTCCGCCGCGGCCGCCCGCAGATTGGCCAGCGTCATCAGGTCGACGCGCAGCGGCCCGCCGGTGAACACCTCGCGCTGCTCGCGCGAGACGCGCGGAGACTGAAACCAGTCGAACGGCCCCACCGAGAGCAGACCGCTGTACGCCCAGGTGAAGGTGATGACACCGAAGAACAGGCCGGCATAGTGATGCCACTTCATCAGGCCGACGTACGGCGACGGCACCGGGACATCGCGCATCCGCAGACGGAACCGCCGAATCGGAGAGTAGCGCCAGACGCCCCAGACCAGGCCGGTGAGGCACATCACGCAGCCGAGGAGCGACGACCAGATGATGAACTCCAGCCAGACCGATCCGTGCTTGCGTAGCGGCGTGAAGTAGACCCAGTGGGTGACCGGTCCCAGGTATCCCCAGAAGCGCTCGCTCCACGTGGTGCGCAGCACCACGTCGCCGGTGACCGACGACACGTACAACCGCGTGTCGTCCGCATCGTCGAGCGCAAAGCGGTGCATCGGCATCTGCCCGCGGGCCTGCAGCGTCCACTGATCGGGCTCGGTGAGGTAGCCGTCGTAGTGCAACGGGCCGTCGTAGCCCGGGGCGTAGCGACGGGCGATGGACTCGGCCTCGGCTCGACCGACGTACGTGAACATCTCCCCCGTGTCGGCGAAGACGATCTGCGCGCTGCTGAATGCGCCGCCGCGGCGGGAGCTGCCGAAGCGGTAGACCGGCCGGTCGTCGAGCATGCCGAGCCGGACGCGGTCGACGCCGATTGCCGCTGGCCGCGGCGTCGCGTCCTTGCCCGCAGCCGGCGTCGACTCGGCGAGGGCCTTGTCATCAGGGGCGAGGCCGGCTGCCTGTGCGGCCTCGAACGGCGATAGGGTCACGCTGGCGAGGTCGAGGGCGGGCGAGCGCGCGAGGCGCTCCTCGTTCGCCATTCCCGGCATGCGGGCGTACATCATCACCACGCCCGACACGAACCAGGCGACGAAGAGCACGCCGCCGGCTATCCCGAGCCACCGGTGGAGGTAGACGATCCACCGTCGCCAGTCGAGCCACCGCTTGAGCGACCGCAGCATGTTCAATTCGTGCGGATCCGTACGGTGGCCATGACGTTGAACGGCTCGCCCGGATAGAGCTGCCGGCTGCCGAGCGACGATTGCCAGTACGCCGTGTTGGTCACGTTGGTCAGGTTGAGCGCGTACTGCGCCCGGCCCCTCGTGTACGACACGCCCAGGCTGAGGCGCTCGTAGCCGTTGAACTCGACGGTCTCGGAGTCGTTCAGGAACTGGCTCGAAATATACTGGCCGGCGCCCATGACCGCGAGCCCGTTCGGCCAGAGGTACGACGTGGAGAAGGTCACCGTGTGCCGGGGCGACCGCCGGGGCGTGTTGCCCGAGAGCACGGCGCCTCTCGACGTCGTGTAGTCGAGGAAGCTGGCCGCGGTGAAGCCGTAGCCGACGTCGAGCAGCCAATCGGGGGTGACGTTGCCCCGCAGCTCCGTCTCGAAGCCGCGCGCGCGCAGGCTGCCGATCTGCTCGTAAATCCCCGCACCGAGCGAACGCGTCAGGTTCCGCTTCTGGATCTGGAACACGGCGTTGCTCAACTGCAGACGTTCCCCCAGGAAGCGGACGCGCTGACCGGCCTCGTACTGCACCCCGTATTCCGGATCGAGCGGCGTGCCGTCCACGTTCACGTCGTACTGCGGCTGGAACGACGTGGAGTTCTGCAGGTAGAGATCGTACGCCGGCGCCGCCTGGTAGACCAGCCCCACGCGGTGGCTGAAATCCTGGAACTCGCCCTCGTTGAGGGGACCCTCCGACTCCACTCCGTTCTCCACGGGGTTCCGGTGGGTCGTGCGGTCGAAGATGTCGAAGCGCCCGCCGACGACCACCTTCAGGGTGGGCGCGAGCGTCAGCGTATCCTGCAGGAACAGCCCGGAGGAGTGGGCCGTCTGGTAGTCGTAACGCGTCACCGGGAAGGAGCCGATATCGACGTTCGCGTGGGTCTCGACGGGATTGAACAGGTCGATCGGAGTCGTGTTGAAGTTGGCCCCGCCGCGCCGATCCGTCCGGTTCGGGTAGAACTGATAGTCCCATCCCGCCAGCACGTCGTGCTCGATGCCGGTCGAGAAGCTTGCGCTCAGCTCGGCCTGATTGACGAGCGAGCGACGGTGGTGGAAGAAGTACAGGAAGCCCCGGTTCACCTGGCTGGGCGGGGTCACGTCCAGAAACTCCGCGACGAAGTACTCGTCGTCGAAGCGACGGAACCCGAGCGTGTCGCGGAAGACGACATTGTCGCCGAGGACCTGCGAGTAGCTGACGCGCAGGTTCTGGTCGATCGCCGACCCGAAATCCTGCGGCGTGTTGTAGCGGCTGGACGGCGACACGTTGGGAATCGATGCGCTGTCGTCGCCGCTGATGGCCCTGGTCAGCGGATCGCCGATGATGCCGCGCTCGGCGCTCGGCATGAACCCGCCGTCGAGCGGCACCAGCGGGATGCCGCTGTCGCCGCTGACGCGGTTGCGATCGACGAAGTAGCGCAGCTCGAGCTGCGCCGAGTTCGATGCCCGCCACGTCAACGACGGCGTCACGTTGAGTCGCCTGGACGGATCCTGCCGATAGTTGGTGGCCGACTCGCCGGCGGTGTCGAAACGGTAGAAGAGCGTGTCGCTCAGGCGTCCGCCCGCGCCGAACGTCCCCCGGTAGGTGTCCCAGCGCCCGAGGGCCAGCGAGGCGTCGTAGGCGGGATCGGGGGTCGGCTTCTTCAGGACGATGTTCACGGTGCCGCCGAGCGCGCCCGTGCCGTACAGCACGGACGCCGGTCCCTTGAGGACCTCGACGCGTTCGACGTTCGCAAGCTGGGTGGTGACGCGGTTCCCCTCGTTGCGAATCCCGTCCACCATCTGCACGTTCTCTCTGAAGCCCCGGAACGTGAAGTACTGGTAGACGCCGTAGTTCGTGTACGCGTTGACGTTGGGCACGTGCTGCAGCGCGGTGACGACATCGTTGATGGCGTGCGTCTCCAGGTACTCCCGGTTCAGGGTGTTCACCGTCAGTGGCTGGTCGCGCAGCGGCGCTTCGACCCGCCCGATCGTCGGCGCGACGGCGGTACCCAGTACGGTGATCTCTTCACGGACGGTCGCAACCTGCAGCCTCGCTTCGACGGTCCGGTCGCCAGCGGCTATCGTGATCGTCTGCGCGTGGAGATCGAAACCCTGGGCGGCGATCTCCAGACGGTACTCCCGGTGATGCCGGTCCGCCGCTCGCCGGAACCGACGTGAATCAGAACGACCGGCGCGCCGACGACGGCGCCCCCGTCCGAATCGACTGCGCGTGCGACGAGCGAAGCATCCTGCGCCGCGGCTGGCGTGACTAGCGCCAGCAACAATCCAACTGCCGCGCCCGAAATCATGAAGGCCCTCACCTCAACCCCTTTCCGGCTTCATGTTCGGCGGAAGCCGTTACGCCGGAAGACCCTACGGCGGGCGCCGAGCCGAAACAACTTAAGAGTTGCTGAAATCCTCTTCAGCAACTCTTAAGATGCTGTCCGGTGGTAGCGCGATTTGGCGCCGGCTTTCCAGGAACGCCATACTCTTTCACCCCGTTTCTGTCCGTCCTCCTGGTCGCCTCCGCATCGTTCACTCCGCCTATCGATACGTTGCCGCAACCGGATCGCGCGGCGTGCGCCTTAAGATTTCCTGAAAAGCGAACTACCGGGAAGTAATGAACGCCCCGGGTCTTGACCTGGGTCGCACTCGGAGCCATAATGCCGGCGTCTCCCCGAGAAATCGGGCTTGTAAGGCTGCCATCGGAGGTAGCAGTCCCCGGTTGGTGATGACAAGCTGACGGGGGACACACAACGGGTGGCTCTGCGACGCTTTGGGGGCGCAGAGCCACCTTCTTTTTTTGCTCACGCCCGGATCAGTCGCAAGACCCGCACGCAAGGCATGCGGCCTGCGGATACACAAGCGCGCGAACGGTAACGCACGCGTCAGAGTGTCGGTTGCAAGCGCACCGCGAACTGCAACGACCGCCGTACCTCTTTCCGACGAGGGCCGAAGACGAAGTGCCGGGTATCCGGAACTCGATACCAACCCGACCCCGATAAGCGCCTGAAAGGAACAAGCGTTCGAAACCGAACGCGGAACCGAGTCGTCGCGACTTCGAGCTTGCGAAAAACGAACCCAACTATCCGAAGAATCCCACCCAGAGGCTGGCAACGGCACCGACCGCGGCGGCAACTCGGATGGGGGCAACCGCCTGCGGGGAGTAGGTGAGGAGCAACGCCGCCGCAACCGCGGTAACCGTCACCACGCCCGGGAACGCCACGGCCGCCATCGCCGGTCCCCACGCGCGGGCCGTCGCCGCCGCACTCGCGGCCAGCAGTATCCAGCCGGCCGACCGGTCCGCTCGCCGGCGCCGGCTGCTCGGCTCGCGGCCGTACACCCGGCGGTGGTGGCGGGTCTGGCTCAGGCCCAGGGTCGCCAACCCGGCGTAGCTCAGCGCGAACGCGGCCAGCGTCATCCCGCGGCGTCCTCCGGATACGGGGCCCCCGCCGCAACGACCGCGGGCGCGTCGCGCCGTGGGCGGTCGTTCGCCGCCACCCCGGCCGCCGTCGCGGGCGCATGACGGTGCAGGTACACCGCGGCCGCCGCGAAGCCGAGTCCGGCCGCGAGCGCGACGAGATCGAAGCCGGCCACCTCCCACGCGCCGGCGGGTATCGAGGCCGCCAGGTGCCGGTCTGTCGTAGCCGCGTTCAAGGCAGGCAGTGCACCATAGGCGACTGCGGCCAGCCCGAGCTGATCGGTCCAGGCGTGACGGGCCGGCCGCAGCCAGGGCAAGGCCAGCATCGCCAGCCACACGATGAACAGGACGTGGATCTCCCACGCCGCCCGGTCCGCCATCCCGACCGGCAGCAGCCGGTTCGCCCAGAAGTACGCCGCAATGCCGATCGGCAATCCCACGATCGTACCGACGTTGAGACGCTCCACCACCCGGATGGCGGGGGGCAACGGACCCGCGGCCGCCGCTCTGGCCTTCCGCTTCGCCGTCCACAGCACCAGCCCCGTGCCGATCATCGCCGTGCCCAGCAACCCTGAAAGAAAATAGAGCCAGCGCAGCACGGGTCCCGCGAAGAGTCCCTCGTGCAGGGCGAGCAGCGCGTCGTTCACCGCCATCGGTCCGGTGCGCCGGTCGAAGCGCTCGAGCAACCCGCCGGTGGCGCCGTCGAAGACCATGCGCCCGCCGTTGCTGACCGCATCGACGTGGTTGCGCGTGAAAACGACCCGCGCGTTGCGGTCGCCCGGGTTGTAGACGGACACCACCCGCAGCGGCGTTTCGCCCCAGTGGCGCTCCGCCGTCTCGTACATGGAGGCCAGCGGGGCCCGCGGGGCCGCCACGTGCGCCGGCTCCGGAATCGGCGGGTTGCGGAAGGCCTCGTCGAAGAACCGGTCGCGCTGGTCGCGCCCGTAGGTCGTATCCAGCACCGGGGACATGTAGGTGAAGACGAAGAAGACCAGGCCGCTGTACGTAAGCACGAGATGAAACGGCAGGGCGGTCACGCTGAGCACGTTGTGGACGTCGAGCCACGAGCGCTGCCCCTGCCCGGGACGAAACGTAAAGAAGTCCGCAAAGAACTTCTTGTGCGTGATGACGCCGGAGAGAATGGCCACCAGCATCAGCATCGAGCAGATGCCGACGAGCCACCGCGCCGCGGAACGCGGCAGGTAGTGCAGCGTGTAGTGAAGCTGATAGAGCGTCTGGCCGCCCGCGGTCGCTCGCGCCTCGAACGGTGCCCCGGTGCGGGGATCGAGCGCCTCGCTCCGGCGGCCCGAGGCGCCCCCGGGGCCGCTCCAGGAGATGGTGACGTTGGGCACGTCGTGCCCGCTCGGCGGGAAGATCGTCCATCGCGACGCCCGCGGCGCCACCCGCTCGAGTCGTGCCAGCCCCATGGCCAAACCGTCCATCTGCGAAGGGGCCGGCAGCGCGAGCGGCGTCTCCGGCCGCATCCACCGGTCTATCTCGCTGTCGAAATAGCCCAGCGTGCCAGTGAGGAACACGAAGAAGAGGACCCATCCCACCGGAAGCCCGGTCCACGTGTGCAGCCACGCCATCGACTGGCGCAATCCGCCGTTCATGACACGCCCGACCTCCCGAGCAGGGCCAGACTCCCGAACGCCGCGCTGGTCAGCAGGATGCCGAGCCACGCCCGCCGCGCCGAGCGCGCCGCGAAGACCCAAACGACGGCTGCTGCGTAGACGAGATAGGTCAGCAGGATGCCGGTCATCACCGCGTCGCCGCGTGACATCGGCAGGATCTGCGCGAGGCCGAGCGCGACGGCGTTGGCCGCGGCGTAGCCGCCGACGACCGCGGCCAGCACCCGCGAGAGGACGTGGCGGCTCATGCTCGTGGAGCGTCTCACCACGCCGGCGAGTCTATTGAATGAGAAGCGCCCTCAATCTGAAGAGTTTCTGAAGACTCCCTGAAGCGGCGGGGAACGCTGTTGGCCGCATGGACCTCTCACCGTTGCTGTCGGTCCATCAGCGGCCGAGCGCACGGCGGACCCGCTTGATGCCGAGCCACAGGCCGATACCGCTGGACGCCAGCCCGCCGAACATGAGAGCGATCAGACCGATGTCCCATAGCGGCCGTCGTTGATACCAGAAGGCGAAGTCCAGGCTGTGCAAGCCGTTGAACAGCCAGCGCTCCAGACGGCTGTAGCGGTGAACGGTCCCCACGATCCGGTTCACCGCCGGGTCCACGTAGATCCAGGTCCGCATCGGGTCGGCGAACCGGATGCGAATCACCGGCAGCGGGGGGCGGTCGACGCCGCGGCCGTAGTAGTAGCTGTCGTACGACTCGAGCTGCGTCGCCCCGGCCAACGGGATGGCGGGCAGCGCCGCACGCAGGCGCTCCACCAGCGTCTGCGTGTCGAACGGCCCGCGCCGCGGCTGCAGCGTGTTCGCAGCGACAACCAACCGATCATGCCCGCTCGGGTCAACGGAGGCTACCCGGTTGCGGCTCATGCGCACTTCGTAGTGCGCCTCGCCGTCGATCCGCAACAACGTGACCTCCTTCACCTCCCGCCCGGCGGTCGCCTGCTCCCACGCTGCGGTGTCCGTCGGTGGAAAGTCGGCCAACACGAGCGGTCCCCCACCGACTGCCGCCGATGAAACATGGAGACCCTCCGCCGTCATCCACGCGAACGGCTGGACCGACAGCATGCCGCTGAAGACCCATGTCAACGTCGCGAGTCCGAAGGCGACGCCGGTGAGGTAGTGCCAGCGGAGCCAGCCGCCGTACGGAATGCGCGGTTGTGCGCGCTGTGCCCGCCTCCACCGAAACTGCGTCACCCCGAGCAGCAGCCCGGTGATCGCGATCAGACAGCCGATCGCCGAGGTCCAGACGATGACCGCTTCCCACAGCGGGCGGTCGATCCTGAGTGCCGGAAGATAGAACCAGTGCGGGATCGCACCGATCCAGGCGAGCGCCCTGCTTCGGCGCGTCGTCACCATCGCCACCGCGGCCGTCCGCTGTTCGACGTACACCTCGGTCCCGGCGCGGTCCGACACCCGCACCTTGTGTGCCGGCAGGAACTGTTGTGCAATCAGCATCCACTGATCCGGCTCCTCCACGAGCCGGTCGTGCGTTATCGCCGACGCCGGTGCGCCGGTGAACCGCGAAGCTACCTCCCGGGCCTCGTCCGGTCCGAGTGGTGAGAGTCGCTCGCCGGTGTCGGCAAAGACGGTGACACCGTCGAAGCGGTATGCCGGCCGTCCCATCACCGCCAACAGCTTCGCCCGGGCCGGCGGTTGCGTGACCCTGCCGCGCTCGGCGGCTGCCGCCGGCGTCAGGTGCACCCTTGAGAGATCGAGTGCCGCCCGGTGCTCGATACGCGCCGTCGGCGTCAGCTCCGGCATGCCGCCGGTGTACATCATCACGACGCCGGAGAGGAACCAGAGCACGAACAGCGGGCTGAGGGGAATCCCGACGTAGCGGTGCGTCCAGATCAACCAGCGCCGCAGCAGCACTTCGCTTCGCTCCGTTCTGCGGCACAGGTCCTGGAAGCCCGTCCGGGGCATGACCGAGTACGTCCGCGGGCGCCCGGCATCAGCGTGTTGGCGTAAAAGAACGACGGAGCCTGCGCCGGGTTTGGCGGCGCTAGCGTTGCGTCCTGCGGTCCATGTGCAGGCTGAATGCGAGGTCGCTGCCCGTCACGCTGACCGAAAGGCGCATCCCCGGCGGATCCGGGCGTTCGAAGACCAACCGGTAGCGCCTCGACACCTCGCCGTAGTGCTCGTTCATGCGCTCCGCGAGTTGCGGCAGCACGCGCTCGTACCCGGTCGGAGCCACGAAGGTCTCGACGCTGCCGCCGGTGTTCTCCACCAGGCTCAGGGCGTACTGGGGCAACCGCTGCTGGGCCCGAACCCCTCCGCGCGTAGCCAGCATCACCGCGTGGATCGTGACCCCGTTGGCGATCAGCGGATTCAGCAGATCGGCGTACCGGTTGTCGTTGTAGCTCCCACTCGTCTCCGTGCCGTCCGTGAGCACCAGCACCATGACCGGAAACGCGTCGTCCTCCTCGAAGCGGCGGTCCCACGTCTCCCGCACGCCGTCGAGCAACCGCGCCCCCGCGCCGCGGTCGGGGAAGAGAAGGCCGACGCCGTCCTTCAATTCCGCGCGATCCGTCGTGAAATCGACCCGCTGCTGGACGCTGCGGCCGATCGTCACCAGGGAAATCTCGTGCCCCGGCGCCAGCGTATCGAGAAACCCGTCGAGTCCGGCGCGGAGCGGATTGAGTGCGCTCGTCTCCATGAGGCGGTCGCCGTTGTCGATCAGCACGGCTATCTTCATCGGCGCCGCGTCGAGATTGGCCGAGACGATCCCGGCCGAACGACCGTCCTCGGAGACCTCGAAGGCGTCAGGAGCGAGGTTCAGCACCGGCTCCCCCGTCGACCGGCGGGTAACCTCGACGAACACCTGTCCCAGCGTCTGGGCCGGCGCGAGCGAAGGCACCAGTCCGGCGAGCACGACGAACAAGACGAAACGAAACGACATGGGTCAGCTCCCCCTGGCTACCGCAAGCGTCCCGCGGGGCGCGCGCGCCCCGCGGACAAAGGAACCCGCCGCGCGGACAACGGAACGCGCGGGCGTGCACGCACCGCCGCCATGGCGTCCGGACGTGCGGCCCGCGAGTCCGCCTCCGGCTGCTACTGCATGCGGAGCCCGGCGAACAGCCCCGCGATGCGGGCACCGGACCGCGTGATGGAAGCCGAGATCTGGGCGCCGGGCGGATTCGGTCGCTCGTAGACCACGCGGTAGCGCCGCGACACGCTCTCGTAGTGGGCGTTCATGCGGTCCGCGATGCTCACCAGCATCTGCTCGATGCCGGTCGCCGCCGCGATGTTCTCGTATATGCCGCCGGTGTTCCCGGTCAGGTTGAGCGCGTACTGGTTGATGACGCTGCCGCCCCGCGACGACAGGAGCACGACGTGGACGGTGATCGAGTTGGTGATCAACTCGTTGACCAGCTCGACGTACTCGTTCTCGTTGTAGTTGCCGCTCCCCTCGGTGCCGTCGGTCAGCACCATCACGAAGACCGGAAACGGCTCGTCGTCCTCGAAGCGGCGCTCCCAGGTCTCGCGAATGCCGTCCAGCACGACGGCGCTTGCGCCCCGGTCCAGAAAGATCTCTCCGGCCGATCGCTGGAGCTCGCCGCGGTCGGTGGTGAAATCGACCCGGCGCTGGATGTTCCTGCCAATCGTGAACAGCGAGATCTCGTGCGGCGGCGGCACGGCCTCGAGGAACCCCTGCATCCCGTTCCGCAGGGCGTTCAGCGCGTTCATCTCGACCATCCGGTCGCCATTGTCGACCATGAACGCGATCTTCATCGGCCCCACCGGCTCGGCCGACACGATCCCCGCCTCGCGGCCGTCCTCCCGCACCACGAAATCGGCCGGCGTCATGCCGGGCACGAACTGCCCCGCCCCATCGACCACCTCGATGAACAGTTGCCCGAGGGACTGGGCTCCCGCCACGGACGGAGCGACCAGGAGAACCGACACCGCGACGACGACAGCGAAACGAATCATGCGAGACCTCCCGTCTCCGGTGGACGCTCCAGGCGCTGTTCCAACAGGCATCTCCGCAGTATACTGCGCGGCTTCCGGCCGCACGCGCACGCCGACTGGTATCGTTCCGATCCGAGGTCCATGACACGCTTCCGCCCAGCCATCGACTCCCTCCGCGCCTACGCGCCGGGCGAGCAACCGCCCGACGGCGTCGACGTCGTCAAGCTGAACACGAACGAGAACCCGTACCCGCCCAGCCCGCGCGCGCTCGCCGCGCTCGCCGCCATCGACGCAGAGAGCCTGCGCCGCTACCCCCAACCGCTCGCCGGCACGTTCCGGCGGAGCGCGGCCGAGGTCCTGGGCGTCGATCCGGAATGGATCCTGGTGGGCAACGGCAGCGACGATCTGTTGACGATGCTCTTCCGCGCCGTCACCGGCGCCGGCCGGGCGGTCGCATACCCTGCGCCGACCTACGTCCTCTATCGCACCCTGGCGGCCATCCAGGGCGCGCCGGTCCTGGAGGCGCCGTTCGACGAGGATTACACGCTCCCCGTGGATGCGCTGGCGGATTCCGGCGCGGCGCTGACCATCGTCGCCAACCCCAACAGCCCGTCCGGCACCGCGGCCACGACCGAGCAGCTCGCGAGGCTGGCCGACCGCGCGGCCGGCGTGGTAGCGGTCGACGAGGCGTACGTGGCGTTCGCCGACGGCTCCGCGCTCGATCTGGTCCGCGGCAACGACCGGGTCATCGTACTGCGCACGCTGTCCAAGAGCCACGGGCTCGCCGGGCTGCGGCTGGGCTTCGGCATCGCCCATCCCGACCTGCTGTCCGGGCTGGCCAAGGTGAAGGACAGCTACAACGTCGACGCGGTCGCGGCCGCGGTGGGCGCCGCGGCCGTTCGCGACGTCGCCTACACGCGCGAGACCGTCGAACGAATTCGCAGGACCCGGGCCCGACTCGGCCGCGCGCTGGCCGACCGCGGGTTCCGGATCTGGCCCAGCCAGGCCAACTTCGTGTTGGCCCGGCCCGCCGACGGCGATGCCCGCCGGCTATACCACGGACTGCGGGAGCGCGGCGTCCTGGTGCGCTACTTCGCCGAGCCGGGCCTGGCCGACAAGCTGCGGATCACCGTCGGCACCGAGCAGGAGACCACGAGGCTGCTGTCGGCGCTCGCGGATCTGACGCCCTGACCGGTCGCCGCGGCACAATCCGGCGATGGCCCGGTTATGATGACGGCGTGACCAGCCCGACATCCCTTGCCTCGAGGACGGCGCGCTTCCTGGTGCTCGCGGCGTGCCTGCTGATCGCGGCCGGGTCGGCAGCCCCCGCCGCCGCCCAGTCCGCGGTCGACCGCTACGAGCTCGACCGCAACCGCAAACGCGAACGCGACCGGACGTTCCGCCGGCTCAGCGACGGCGTCCTGCGCATGCGGAAGCTCTCGTACGAGAGCCGGGTCGACCGCCTCGACATTCCGTTCTACCTCTTCGAGCCGCTGCAGGTGCGGGGACCGCGGGCCCACGCCGCACTGATCTGGATTCACGGCGGCGTGCACGGCGACCTCGACCCCACCTACTTCCCGTTCATCCGGGAAGCGGTGTCCCGCGGCTACGTCATCCTGGCCCCCGAGTACCGGGGCAGCACCGGCTACGGCCGGGCGCACCATCACGCCATCGACTACGGCGGCTACGAGGTGGACGACTGTCTGACCGCGGTCGACTACATGCGCCGTCACCTGCCGCACGTCGACCTCGAGCGGCTCGGCATCATCGGCTGGAGCCACGGCGGGTTCATCACGCTGCACTCGGTGTTCCGCGACCAGGCCACGTTCAAGGCGGCGGCGGCGATGGTGCCGGTGACCAATCTCGTGTTCCGGCTCTCCTACAAGGGCCCGCGCTACGCCCGGCACTTCGTGGCCCAGGAACGCATCGGCGGCCCGGTGCACGAGCGGCGCGGCGTCTACGTCGACCGCTCACCCCTCTACCACGTCGACAAGCTGCAGACGCCGCTGCTGGTGCACGTCGCGGACAACGACCGGGACGTCAACTTCGAGGAAGCGCAGCAGCTCATCCACGCGCTCGAGTACCTGAAGCCGGATCTGGCGGAGACGCGCATCTACCGCGACCCGCCGATAGACCGGTTCGGCGGCGGCCACCGGTTCAACCGGCGGGTCGATCGGGATCGCGGCTACCGGCGCGTCGACAGCCCCGAGCAGCGCGATTCGTGGAACCGGATCTGGACCTTCTTCGACTGGCATCTCCGGCCGTACCTGACCCGCCCGCGATAACGCCGCGGCGGCCCGACTCGGCGTCACGGACCGGGAGCCAGCCGCCGGAGCCGAAGCGCCGCCTCCTCGAGGGTCTCCCGGCCGCGGCAGAAGGCGAACCGCAGATACCGAGCACCGTCGCGGCTGCGTTCGTAGAAGTTGTCGCCGGGCACCGCCGCCACCCCGACGCGTTCGATGAGGTGCATGGCCGCCGGCAGGGGATCCAGTTGCGCCAGATCCGCGACCCCGCGGTAGTCCGCCAGAAAGTAGTAGGCGCCGCACGGCTCCGTCATGCGGAATCCCGCTTCGCGCAACGCGCCGCCCAGGACGGCGCGCTTGTCCGCGTAGCCCCGCCCGAGATCGCGGAAGAACGCCGCGGGCATGGCGAGAAGCTCGACCGCGGCCTTCTGCAGCGGCGTCGGAGCCTGTACGACCAGCGTGTCGTGGACCGCACGAATCGCCGGCGTCAGGTGCGGCGGCGCCAGCACCCAGCCGATCCGCCAGCCGGTCGCATTGGCCGTCTTGGAGATCGAGTTGACGACGATGGTCCGCTCGCGCATGCCGGGCCACGTGGCGATGGACCGGTGGCGCGCGCCGTCGAAGACGATGTGCTCGTAGATTTCGTCCGCGACCACGACGAGGTCCCGCGACCGCGCGAGGTCGGCGATCGCCTCCAGGTCCTCGGATTCGAACACCTTGCCGGTCGGGTTGTGCGGCGTGTTCAGAATCAGCAGCCTGGCGCCGGCCGCAACGCGCCGCAACTCATCCGGGTCGAGCCGCCATGCCGTTCCGCTCTCTTCTTCGCGCAGGGTGACGAAGCGGGGCGCGAGCCCGAAGATCTCCGCCTGCGCGGGGTACATCTCGTGAAACGGCTCCACGATCACGACGCCGTCGCCGCGGCGGCCGACCGCGGCGAGCACCGCCGCGAGCCCCTCGGTGGAGCCGAGCACGACCGTCGCTTCGGTTTCCGGGTCGGGCTCGAAGCCGCTCCAACGCGCCGTATGGGCGGCGATCGCCTGCCGCAGCTCGGGCAACCCGAACGGATAGGAGTACTGGTTCAGCTCGTCGCGCCGTCCCTGCAGGGACTCGAGCGCATCCCGCAGCAGCGTCGCCGGGCGGTCGGCAGTGGAATCGACCGCTGCGGCTCGCTCGATCCGTCGGATGCCGGCGTCGCTGCCGCCGAGCAGCGCCGTGATCGCACCCCAGACGAGCGGGAAGGGCGGGGGCTCGTCCGTGAATCCCTGGGCCAGATTGATGGCGTCATGCTGCCGGGCGAGTCGCGTCATGCGCCGAATGACCGATTCGCTGGCCTGCATCGCCGGTCATTCTACCCGCGCCCCCCCTCACGAGCCGCCGGCCCGCGGCCGATACAGCGGAAGACATGGTGCGTTTCGTCAACCGCCGGATGCAGGAGCCCCGCCGGCTGACGGTGCGGCGCATCCGTGCTCGCAGCGGCCATCGGCTGGTGGTGACGTATCCGGACGGCCTGCGACGACTGCACGCGTTCGCGGACGATGCGGCCCTCGCCGCCGGAACCGCCGCGCTGCAGGCGGCGCTGGCCGCGGACGGCTGGGAGCCGTTGCACCGGCCGGCGCCCCGCTGGCGTCCCGCCGCCGGATAGCGCCCCGAAACGCCTCGCCGGCTCGGCGTTGTACGCTGTCAACGATGCCCGGCTCGCTCCTGGCTGTCGACGTCGCGCTCCTGCTGCCGCCCGGGGTGCACGATCTGGTGACGCAGCTCAACGCCCGGCTGCCCGGCCCTCCGGAAGGCTTCCGGTTCGACGCGGATCATCTGCCCCACGTGTCGCTCGTCCAGCAGTTCGTGCCCGCAACCGACCTGCCGTCGGTGTCGGCCGAGGTAGGCGCCGTCCTCTCCACGGCCCCGCCGCTGACGCTCGTCGCCGAGGGTCTCGCGTCGAGCGGAACCACGACGTCGCTCGTCCTCGCCGCGACGCGCCCCCTGGAGACGTTGCACGCGCGCCTCATGGATCGCCTGGCGCCGTTCGACATGGCCGCCGGCGACGCGGAGGCCTTCCTCGCGGCCGGCGAGCCGGCGCGCGCCCGGGACATCGAATGGGTGACCCGATTCAGGACCGCCGCCGCCTATGCCGCGTTCGAACCCCACGTCACGTTGGGGGCCGGCGTGCTCGATGACCGAGCGCCGGCACTCGAGTTCGAGGCGGACCGGGTCGCCATCTGCCGGCTCGGACGTTTCTGTACCTGCCGCCGCGTGCTCGCCTCGTGGACACTTGCCGGCCGGACCGGAACATGACGCTCGCCATCGGCCTGCTCGCCGCCGTCGGACTGGCCATCTCGAGCTACTTCACGGCCGTCGCGTATCGCTGGACGACCCCGGACGTGCGCTGGATCCCCTCCTTCTGCAGACTGCAGGAACGGACCTGCGCCTCGGTCGTCTTCACGCCGAGCGCGCGCGTGTTCGGTCCACCGAACTCCCTGCTCGGCCAGGTATTCTACGCGGCGCTGCTGGCGGGAGCCGCGTTCGGACGGCTCGCCGATCCGCATTGGTGGTGGCTCTACCTGGGAGCCAGCCTCGTGACGGTCGGCCTCGGCGTGTACCTGAGCCACGCGTTGCTGTTCGTGCTGCGCGTGCCCTGCCCCCTCTGCTTCGTCTCGCACGGCGTCAACGCCGTCATCTGCGGACTCCTGCTGTTTCTTCCGCACGCCGGGTGACCGCCCCCGCCAGCGGCTCCCGCAACGGCGCCGGCTCCGCCGACGCCAGCCGCTCGCGGTCTCGCAGGATCGACTGGTACTCCGCCGAGCGCTTCCAGATTCGCCCGGATACCTCCGTCAGGTGGACCGCCTTCAGTCCCAGGTACAGAAACACGGCGCCCAGCAGGCCGACGATGAGGTACTGCAGCCCCTGCACGGCGGTGGAACCGATGCGGGCGGTCAACAGGTCGAGCACCTGGTAGGACAGGAATCCGCCGAGCGCCAGCAGCGGCCCGGTGACCGTCCGCACGCTCCACGACGCGACGCGCGACTGCTTCTCCATGACGGAGCTGATGACGCGCAACTCGTCCACGGCACGATACAGGCCCGGAAAGTCACGCCCCGTCAGGATTTCGCGCAACGGGACACGCGCTCGGCAGGCGCGCACCACCCGCCGATCCCCGCGCAGCCAGGACGGACCGTCGATGACGATACGGCGCCCTGGAAACCGCCGGCGCAGCCGCTCGACCAGCCGCGCGTGCGAGGCCTCGGTGTGCTCGCCCGCGGTCGAGACGACGTCGACCTCGATCCGGCGCCGCGAGGGTACGCAGACCACCTCGTGCAACCCCCCGCCGTCGATATCCTCGATGTAGGCCGCGGCGTGGGGCGGGATACCTTCGTGCAGCTTCGCCTCGTGGTCCAGGCAGGGCAGAACCGGCACCGCCTCGGGCAGGGGCACCGACACTCGGTACATCTTGACTGCGTGCAGCCGCGCGAACGCCGAGAGGGCGTCGAGGAACTCCCGGCACGCCGCGCCGTCGTCGGCGGGCGCCGGCGCTCGAACGGAGGCGGCCACGGGCCGACCATAGCACACGGCATCGACCGCCTCGACGAAGGCTCGCGCCGCGTTTGCGTTTCGGAGTATCCTGATCTGTAGACGGTCGTCAGGAACGGAGGGAAGCCATGTCGGAGCAGCAGTGGTACATGACGCGCCGCGGCCACCAGATCGGCCCCGTGCCGCAATCCGAGATCGAGGCAATGATGCGCAACGGCGGCGCCGACGGCGACACCTACGTCTTCACCGCCGGCATGACCGAGTGGTTGCGCCTCAAGGAAGTGGGCGCCTTCCGGCCCCTGCTGGCCGGCGACGGCTCCGGTCCCATCCCGGCGCCGCCCGGACCGCACACGAGATCGCACCGGACCGGCGGGCGGCGGCGGGGCGAGGAATCCGTGCTCGACAACCTGGGCATCGGGAGCCTCGTCGACGGGCAGTGAGCCGGTGGTGATATAGTCAGTGGCTGTCTTCGGATACGCGGTCCGATACGTTGAGCTACATTCGACACGTTGAACTGAAGAGGAAATCAATGATCGCACGACGCAACGGCATGATCGGCGCCGCCGCCGCGGCGCTGCTGGTGACGGCAGCCCTGTTCTCCGCCGACGTGGCGGCACAGGACGCCCAATCGACCTTGGACGGCGTCTTCACCGCCGAGCAGGCGGAGCGGGGCCAGGCGGCCTACGATCGAGAGTGCGCCCAGTGCCATCTCGAGGACCTGCTCGGGGACGGCATCGCGCCCTCGCTCATCGGCGCGCCGTTCCACTTCCGCTGGAGCGAGCTGTCGGTCGGCGACATGCTGGTCGCCATCCGCACGACCATGCCGCAGGGCGCGCCGGCGAGCCTGAGCCCGCGCGCCTACGTGGACATCGTCGCGTACATGCTCTCGCGCAACGACTTCCCCGCCGGCGACATGGAGCTGCCGACCGACCAGGACGTCCTCGAGTCGATCATCATCCAAGAGGCGCAGTAGCCTTCCCGGCGACCCTCCCGTCCGCGTGTGGCCGAATTCGGCTTTCCGTCACACGCCCGCGGTCTCGGGCGACGGACGAGCGGCCGGCCTTGCCGTCGGCTGCTCGCCGTCGCACCCGTACTGCCCTTCGCCTCACCAACGGTCTACTCGCGGTGGACATGCGCATGGGCCGCGCATGTGCCACAATCCCGGCATGTTGAGACATGCCAGACGTATCGTTCCGGGGCTTCGCTGCGTCGCCACGGGCTCCCTGTGCGCCGCCGTGCTGCTGTTCGGACCGACCGCCGCGCCGGCGCAGGACGACATCGTGGTGGTCGGCGGCGAGGGCCGCCATTGCGGCGAGGATCCGCAGTGCATGAACCGCCTGCACCCGGCCATCCCGATGGCGGCGCGGGCGCGGCCCGGCCAGACCATCGTGTTCCGCGCGCGCAACGCCAGCGACTTCGACCTGGACCCCGCCAGCACCTACGAAGACCCACGCGCCGGCGACTCCCAGATCGGTACGGTGCACCCGCTGACCGGGCCGGTCCACATCGAGGGCGCCGAACCGGGCGACGTGCTGGCCGTGACGCTGCTCGACATCGCGCCGGGCCGGTTCGGCTACACGTCGGTCAGCCCCATCGGATTCGTCTCCGATCACGTCACCGGGTCGTTCCGGGCCGAGTGGCGCCTGAACCGGATCGAGGCCGTCAGCGACGACCTGCCCGGCGTGCGCATTCCCAACGCCAGCTTCCCCGGCATCGTCACGGTGCTCCCGGGCCCCGACGAGCTCGCCGCGATGCTTTCACGCGAGGCGGAACTGCGCGCGGTCGGCGGCGCCGGCTTCCCGCCGTATCCGACGCACGCCTCGCCCGCGGCCGTCTGCGGTCCGGACGGCTCCCACCCGGACGAGTGCCTGCGCACCCTCCCGCCGCGCGAGCACGGCGGAAACCTCGATATCCGCTACCTGCAGGTCGGGGTCACGCTGTATCTTCCCTGCTACGTCGCGGGCTGCGGCCTCGCCATCGGCGACCCGCACTTCGCGCAGGGCGACGGCGAGGTCTCCGGCACCGCCATCGAGATGGACGCCGACTTCACGCTGACCACCCGGCTCATCAAGGAGGGCCCGGAGCTGCGCCGCGGACCGCACTTCGAAGGGCCGGTCCGCGTGCTCGACATCCCGTCACGCCGCTTCTACGCGACCACCGGGTTCCCGCTGAAGGCGGCGGGCGAAGTGCCTCCCGACATGCGCTACCTCGGTGCTTCCGAGCGCATCGGGGCGCTGCGCAACCTGTCGAAAGACGTCTCCCTGGCCGCCCGCAACGCCCTGCTGGAGATGATCGACTACGTCACCGAAACCTACGGCCTGACGCGGGAGCAGGCCTACGTCGTCGCCAGCGTGGCCGTGGACCTGCGCATCAGTCAGCTCGTCGACGCGCCCAACGTGGGCGTGACGGCGCTGCTGCCGCTGGACATCTTCACGTCCCCCAGACGGTGATTGGCCGGCCGGCTCGGTCCGCGTCCCGGCGGAAGATCTTCTCGTCCCACGACCTGTCCGCCCGGCGGTCGAACACGACCAGATGACCGGTCCGCGCCGCGCAGCGGTCCATGTAGGCCGACGTCTGCTCCATACCTTCCGCAATCGTCCGCTCGAGGCCCTTGTGCGCCACCTTGCACTCGATGACGAATCTGTCGGTCGCGGCGTCCGGCGCCGTCGCGCCGCCGCGGGGCCAGACGATGAGCAGGTCGGTACGCCCGCGGCCCAGGCCGTACTCCCGCTCGATGCGCCCCCCGCCGTTCACCACGCGCTGCAGGAACGCCTGCAGGATGAGCTGCGGGCCCGCCTCCGCGTAGTCGAAACGGCCCAGCCAGTGCTCCGAGTGCTCGCGGAAGAACGCCTGGAAGGCGCCGAGCAGCCTGTCGACATCGAGACCGCCATCGTCGTCGACGTACCAGGCAATGTCCTCAATCAGTCGCGACTGGGCGGCCCACGTGAGCTCGCGCGGCACGATCTCCGCGTAGATGGGATTAGCGATGCGCGGAGGAGCGTCCCCTGCGATCAAGCCGAGGTCACGGACGTACTCGAGATCACGGTTTGAGAACGTCCATTCGTTACCGCCGCTCAGCAACGGTTCGACCACGCGCCGCACGCGATCCTCCTGCAGCTTGTCGGCGAGCTGGTCGAGATGCACTTGCCGACTGAGAATCAGGTGCTCCTGGGCGTCGAGGACATCCGGGGCGGTGATGGCTCGGGAACGGTCGCGGCCCGCCGCCTCGTCGAAGCAGACACGACGGCAAAGCGCGTTCACCAGCCACGGCTGCCCCCGGGTCTGTCTCCAGACCGTCTCCAGGGCCTCCGGCGTGAATGGCTGGCTTGTCTCGCGGGTGTGCTGGTCCAGCAGGGCGCGCACCTCGGCCTCGGTGAAGTCGCCGAGGCGCAGCGATTCGGCCCTGACGTTGAACGCGCTGCCGCCGGCGACCGCCGCGTTTTCGGCGCTCGATTGAATCCGGTAGTCGCGCACGTCGCGCACGCCGCACAACACCACGCTCTGCGGGAAGCTCTCGGGACGCCGATCGTAGCGCGCCCGCAACTGTCGCAGCACGGCGATCAGCGTGTCGCCGATCAGGGTGTCGATCTCGTCGATCAGCAGCACGACCGGCGCTGCGGTGTTCTCGCACCAACGGGTCAGGGCTTCTGCGAGCGCGCCGTCGCCGAAAGTCTCCAGTATGTCGGGCCAGGCGTCGTACAGGAACTCGTCGCCCGCGGACCGGGCCCGGGACGCCAACTCGCCGAGGATCACCTGCATGGCGCGCCGCACGTCTTCGCGCACGGCCTGGGCGGCCTCGACATTCACGTAGACGCAACGGAACTCCCCGACACCGCCGCTGTTCAGCAGGTCGCGCAGGGCGAGCAGGGTGGACGTCTTGCCGGTCTGGCGGGGCGCATGCAGCACGAAGTAGCGCTTGTCCCCGATCAACTCCAGGATCGACGGCAGGTTCAATCGTTCCAGCGGTGGGATGCAGTAGTGATCCCGCGCGACGACGGGCCCTTCCGTGTTGAACTTCCGCACGTTCCGAGTATGACACCTCGACTGCGGCCGCCCGGGCGGGCCGGCTACTGATCGGCCGCGCCGCGATCGGCTGCGCGGTTGACGAGATTCTGAAACTCGCGGCGCGGGTTGATCCCCCCGGGGCTCTGCGTGAACGCCATGCCGATGATCTCGCGCTCCGGGTCGACCCAGCCCATCGTCCCGTCGGAGCCGGCGTGCGAGTACGTGCCGTCACTGGTGATCTGCCAGCCGAGCCCGTACCGGGTGTTCGTCCCGCTGACGATCTCGCCACGCGTGCCGGCCGCTACGGAGTCCTCAGAGAGGATCTGGGCGTCGGCGTAGCGCCCGCGGTTCAGGTACATCTGCAGGAAGCGGGCATAGTCGGGCCCGGTCGAGATCATCCCGCCCGAGGCGCGGACGATCGGGAAGTCCGGCGGATCGCCCGGCGTGAAGCCCTGCCGGAAGACGACACGCCCGCCGTCCCGGGGCCGCCCGCGATAGACGGTGGCCATTCGGCTGAGCTTGGTCTGGTCCTCGTGATTCAGCGTGTCCGTCATGCCGAGCGGCTCGTAGATGCGTGCGCGCAGGAAGTCTTCGAGCGGCATCCCGGAGGCAACCTCGATGATGGCGCCCACGGTGTTGTAGCCGGCGTTGTTGTAGCTGTAGGAGGTGCCCGGCTCCACCGCCGGCCCTTCGGCCCCGAACTTGGCAACCGCGCCGATCAGGGTCGGGTTCTCGTCACCCTCGAACGGGTAGAAGATCGGACCGATCCGCAGCCCGGAGGAATGGCTCAGCAACTGCCGGATCGTGATGTCGCGCGAGCGAGAATTGTCGAACGATTCCAGGTACCGCGCCGCGCGGTCGTCGAGCGACAGCCGGCCCTCCTCCTGCAGAATCAGGACCGCCGTGCCGATAACCGGCTTCGTGTTCGAGGCCATCCGGAAGAGCGTGTCGTTCTCCATCGGAAGCTGGTACGCCTCGTGCCGCCAGCCTACCGCCTCGTGCAGGACGATGACGCCCCGTCGCGCGACCATCAGGACCGCGCCCTTCAGTTCGCCCCGTTCGACGGCGGCCCGGTAGAGCTGTACGGCCTCGTCGAGCAGCGCCGCGTCCATGCCCACCGAGGACGCCGGGCCGTAGGAGAGCGTCGTGGCCTGCTGCGCCGGCGCTCCGGATGACCCGACCGACAAGGACCAGGCAATCCCTACGACGGCTGCGAGACGGCAAGTCGATGGCTTCATGGCGTACTCCCTCGCGGACCCGAATCTTCCACCTCGGCACGCGCGACTCAGGCGGCCACTGTGGGCACGACGCTTAGCCGGCGCCATTGCCGAGATGGTCCTCACCTCCTGCGCCGTGACCTGACCTGAGCCCGTCGTAGCGGCGGAACCGGAGCGTCCTTGCCAAGCTGGCGTCTGATATTCGCAATTATAAACGGCGGGAGATCATCATATACCGGTATCACAATCGGCCGTGGCGATCCGGCTTTCGTATAGATCATGTGGCTGCCTTGTTGCCGCTTGAGAACCCATCCTTCTTGTTCACACATTCTGGCAAGGTCTTTGTGCGTGTACCGCTTCTTCATGCTGGCGCTTCGAGGAGATGCTGATATGCAAAATCAGAGAAATTACTGGAGATATCGCCACTATCCCCTTCATCAGCCAAGTAGTCGGCAGACTTCACGTAAGAACATGCCCCGATCTTCACGAAATCCAGCTTGCGATTCGCACTCGAAACCTCGTCTTGCGCAGCCACGATGAACCCCACCTCCTGCAGTGCTTCATCCAACGTCCCCAGCTCGCCGCAAGTGTCAAGCCACAAGCCGATCGCTTCCTTTACAGCTTCGCGCGCTTGCGCCTGTGTTTCGCCGACCGACGCAACGTCAATGCTCGGACACCATCCGACCCAGAGGTTGCTGTCCTCCTGGCGGGTTCCGATGCGAAGATTGATTTCAACCAACGGCAACTGCCACTACTCCCTTCTCTCAGTAGCCGACGGCACGCCGGCCCCTCGTCCGCAGGCTAACCCAGGTCCTTGTTCCTGTCCAGACAGGCTGAACACGCCAGATCTCATCGAACACTCCGCCGGAGCTCGGAAACGACCGCGGCGGGGGCGCGCAGACCCTTTCCGAGCATCGCCCGCGCCGCGAGCCCGGTGATGTTGGCTACGGCGAAGCTCAGCCCCTTGAGGTTCCGTTCGGGATCGACGCCCGGAATCGGACGCGGGTAGCCGCACGTGCGGAACACCGGCGCTTCGGGCGGACCCGTGACCCTGTGGGATCCGCGCGGGCACTCCCAGTCGAGCTCGACGCGAATCACGCCTTCGAGCCCCAACGTACCGGGCAGCCAGTCGACGCCGCGGTGGGAGCCGGCCGCCACGATGACGACGCCGGCTTGGTGCGAACGCCCGACCGCATCCGCCAACACACCGGCGCGGGATCGATCATTCGTGCCGAGGCTGAGGTTCACGAGCGGCAACCCGTGCGCCGCCGCCCAGTCGATGGCCGCGACCAACGCCTCGACCGACGCGTCGAGCGAGCGGTTGAAGACTCTCAGCGGGCAGACATGGACGGCAGGGGCGAGGTCCTGGATCGCCGCTGCCACGGCAGTGCCGTGGCCCAGGCGGTCGACGGTGTCGTCACGAGGGTTCCCCTCGCCGTCGAAGCCCGCGCCGGCTGCAACCGGGCCGATGTGCGGATGGCTGGCATGGATGCCGCTGTCGATGACACCGACGACAAGCGGCTGCGCTGGGGTTTGTACGGTCACCGGACCAAGCGATACGAGTGCCCTTGACTCGCCTACCGGGCCGGCGACGCCTCCGGCGCGCGCGGCGTCTCTTCCCGATCCCCGGCTGACTCACGCTCATTCGTCGAGCCGGCCCCCGCCCTGAAGTGTTCGGCTCCCCTCGGGTCCGCGGTGTGCAACTGCGACGCGAACAGCCGCGCGAAGACCCCACCCCGCGCCAGGAGCTCGTCGGGGGGCGCAATCTCCGCGACGCGCGCCCCGTCGAGCGCCACGACGCGGTCCGCCCGGCGGGCGAGCCCGAGGCGGTGCGTGATGAGCAACGTGGTCCGCTCCCGCATGAGCGCCTCGTAACCGTCGATGACAAGCCCCTCCGCGACGGGATCCAGCGAGGCCGTCGCCTCATCGAGCACCAGCACGCTCGGCTCGGCCAGCAACGCGCGGGCGATGCCGACGCGCTGCCGTTCCCCCGCCGACAGCGCGGCCCCCCGCTCGCCCACGACGGTCCCGTAGCCCTCCGGTAGTCCGGCGATGAAGTCGTGGATCCCGGCCGCGCGAGCCGCCGCCTCCACCTCGGCATCGCCCGCGGCCGGCCGCGCGTAACGGATGTTCTCGCCCATCGACGCGTGGAAGATGAACGGCGCGTGCTCAACCAGCGCCACGTGCCGGCGGACGAACCCCAGCGGCAGCCCGCGCAGGTCGCGGCCGTCGAGCCGCACGACGCCCCGGTCCGGATCCTGGAAGCGGAGCAGCAGGTCGGCCACGGTCGACTTGCCGACGCCGCTGCGGCCGACGACGGCCACGGTCTCCCCCGGCGCGACGGTGAACGAGACGTCCTCCAGCGTAGGCCCACCGCGGTCGAACGAGAAGGTCACCCGGTCGAACTCCACGACCCCGCGGGCTTCGGCGGGCGCCGCCGCTCCCGGTGTTTCCTGCACATCGACCGGCGCATCGGCGATCTCGTGGACCCGCGCCAGCGAGACCTTGGCGGTGGCGAGGCTCGCGTAGAGCCCCATCAGTCCCTGCACCGGCGCCATCAGCCGCGTCTGGTAGGCCATGAACGCCACCAGCGTTCCCATGCTGAGGGTGCCGTCCAGGTAGCGGAAGCCGCCGTAGAGAAACACGACGCCCAGGCCGCCGGACAGCAGCACGCCGGGCAGCCCGCCGGCCAGGTAGGTCACCCGCTGCATCGCCATCAGCGCGCCGATGAACGCCTGGTTCCGGTCGCGGAATCGGGCCACCTCCCGCCCTTGCGCGTTCGCCGTGACCACGAGCTTCATGGCCGAGAGCGTCTCGATCAGGAAGCTCCCGATGTCGGCGCTCCGCTCGCGGAACGCGGCCACGCGCCCCTCGAGCCGGCGGCGGTAGACGACCAGCGCCCACACGCTCAGCGGCAGCACGGCGATGCCGGCCAGGAACAGCCGCACGTCGAGCCAGATCATCATGCCGACCGACCCGGCCAGGAACAGCAGGTTGCCGATCCACGAGAGCGCGGCCTCGGCCGCCACGCGCTGGATCTCGCCGATGTCGTTGTTCAGGCGCGACACGATGTCGCCCAGCCGCGTGCGGGCGTAGAAGCGGGGCGAGAGGCGCTGCAGGTGGCGGTACAGATCCAGCCGCATGTCGAACAGGATGTCCGCCGACACACGGGTGTAGCGCAGGCCGCTGGCGACGTTGAGCAGGAAGCCGAGAAGCGTCAGGCCGATAAACAGGGCGACGATGCGCAACAGCACCGCCCGGTCGCCGGCCAGCAGCGCGTCGTCGATCAGGTCGCGGGACAGCAGGGGAACGATCAGCGACGCCGCGGTGCTGGCGAGGCTGAGCGCGACGACCAGCGCGAGGCGCCGCCAGTACGGCGCGACGTAGGCCAACGCGCGCCGGAACTGGGGATCCAGAAAGGCCCGGCGCGTCCGGACCGGCATCAGGGCGCCGGCGGAGACGGGATGACGATGAGCCCCGACGTCATGTCGCCGTCGAGCGCCAGCGTATCGAGGTAGTCGAACGACGCGGCCTCGTAGAAGTCGATCGTATTCCCGGCGGACGAGATGTAGAGCACCTCCCCGTTGGTGCTGACGTCGAGCGCCATGCGCGGCCGGCCGGCGACCTGCCGGCGGTTGCCGATGCTTCGCTGTTCCAGATCGAAGGTCCAGAACTCGTAGCCCTCGATGCTGCTCTGCAGCCCGTAGGCGGTCCGCCGCCCCGGCGCCAGCGCGAACTGGATGCCCCTGGACGGCCCGAGCGTATAGAAGTCGACCTCGCGGTTCGGCAGGTCGATGCGGGCGATGCCCATCAGGTCGCGGTCCTGCGCCTCGTCGTGCAGCGTGAACAGGTTGGTGAAGAAGCCGGGCTCCTCGTAGATCAGGTCGGTGGAGAACCCGAACCGGATCGGCCCGACACCGGGCTGGATCGGCTCGCGGAGCGACCAACGGTCGACCTCCGTGAACTCCTCGGTCTCCAGGACGATCACGTCGCGGCCGAAGTGGTACAAGTACTCGCCGTCGGGTGAGTACAAGAAACTCGATCGGGGGGTCGACTCCCCCGTCGGCCACGGCAGATCCTGCAGGATCTCGTGGGTTTCGAGATCGACCTCAACCAGCCGGTACGGCTCGATCTCGAAGCGGTCGATCAGCTTGACCGCGGTATCGAGCGTCAGGATCGCGGTCCGCCCGTCCGGCGCCGCCCGGAACCCGCGAATGCGCACGGCGCGGTTGCCCGCGCTGAAGTTGAACGAGTCGGTCACCTCCCGCGAGGCGACGTCGACCGTCGTCAGGTACTCCATGGTCGGGTCGAGGAAGTAGAAGCGCTCGCGATCCTCCGATACGACCATCGCGCGCGGCGAGCCGTGCGGCACCGTGATCTCGTCGACGACGCTGGTGGTCGCCTCGTCGATCACGAAGATGCGGCTGGGAAACCCGCCGAGGTAGAGCGTGCCGTCGCCGGCCGACACTCCCGGCGGCAACGACGCCTCTTGCGCGGCGGCCGACTGGCCGGCCAGCACGAGCAGCGCCCACAGCGCGACGGTCACCCATGCGATGCCGGGCCGCCCGCGCGTCCCGCGCACGTCCGGTCGCCGGGACCACCGCCAGACCGGAGCGCGGCTCCCGGCACATCTACTACGGAAATATGAGGTCAACCTTCCGCCAGTCCTTCTGCGCCGCGGCGCATTTGCCCGTCCAGTCGGGCGCGTGATTCAACTGATCCGGCACCTGCGCCGGCCAGAAGCAGCCGAGGTGGCAGTCGAACAGGTCGCGCTCGACCGGCTGGCACAGGCCCGCCGCGCCGCCGTTGCTGTCCGCCTCCCAACCGGGCAGGAAGATGAAGCTGCATCCCAGCGGGATGTGCGGCCCCTCCTGCTTCGGCGGCTGCGCCGGACTGTCCTGCAAGGCGACGACGCGGCCATCCTCGCCGGCGCTTCCGCCGTTCCCGGCCGCGGCGCGGCGCCGGGCTTCTTCCATCCCCTGCGCGATGCGGGCCGCCTTCTGGTTAATGGGCCTCAGATGCGTCATCGTTTCCCTCTTCCGGCGTGCCACCGCCGTCGAACCGCCGCAGATACGCGGGGTTCCGCTCGGCGATCTCGCCGTAGATCTCCAGGCAGGTCTCGGTCCAGCCGCGAATCCACTCGCAATAATGCAGGTTGGGCGCCTGCGTGGTGCCGTAGCGCGTGTACGCCTCGTGGTAGCAGCCGCCGGCGCACAGCGGACGAGCCCAGCAGGTCCGGCAGTCGGTCTTCCGGTCGATGTGATGGGCGTCGAGAAACGCCGTCTGCGTCGTGTCGTCGACGCCGTCCCGAACCGTGCCGAGCTTGTGATCGTCGGAGCCCGCGAAACGGTGACAGAGCGCCACGTCGCCGTTGGTCGCCACGCCCATCAGGCCGAGCCCGGCCCCGCACGGCAGCGCCTTGCTCGCCCCCTTGTGCAGCTCCTCGACCGTGTCGCGGACGTTGCTGAAACCGTGGTGCCGGCCCGCGAGCGCAGCCTCCAGGAACTCGTGGGCCAGCTCCCGGAACTGCGCCAGCATCGAGTCGAAGCCGGTCTCCCCGATGGCGTGGGCGCGGCCGGGCGAGGTGGTGACCGGTGCGAAGCCGACCTCCCAGAAGCCGACCTCCTCCCGCAGGTGCCGGTAGATGCGGGTGATGTCGAGCACATCCGAGGTCAGCGTGACGCGCGCGCCGATCGGTCGCGACGTGTGCCGCTTGAGCAGCTCGCGCACCTTCGGCGCCACCACGTCGTAGCTGCCCCGCCCGTCGTGAAACACGCGGAACTTGTCCTGCATCTCCTTCGGACCGTCGATGGAGATGGTCACCCCGACGTCGTTGTCGGCCAGGAACTCGATGACCTCGGGACGCAGCAGCGTGCCGTTGGTCGTCAGGCTGAACTCGACCCGCTTGCCGACCTCGGCGGCGCGGCGGCGCGCGTACGGAATGGTCTTCTCGAGCACCGCGAAGTTCAGCAGCGTCTCGCCGCCGAAGAACGTCAGCCGCACCACCGGGCTGCCGCCCGAACGCTCGATCATGAAGTCGACGCTCTCGCGCGCGGTCTCCTCGCTCATCAGCTTCGGCATGCCGCCCGCGGTCGGTTCGGCGATCTTGTCCTCACCGTACTCGTAGCAGTACGCGCAGCTCAGGTTGCAGCGGTTGGTGACGTTGACCACCAGCGTCGAGAGCGGGATCGGCTTCAGCGGGATGATGTTCGGGGCCGGCTCGGGCGGCGGCGCGGCGGGCGGCGCGGGTTCCACCGGCTGAATGACGCGGGCGCCGGCCAGCTCCGCCAGGCTGTCCTCGACCGTTCGCGGGTCGAAGCGCGGCGCGAGGCGCGCGTACAGATCGGGAGCCGCCAGGTGCCCGCCGCGCAGGGTCTCCACGACGGCGGCCGACGTCTCGTCGAGCGCGAACACCGCGGCGCTCGGCACCAGGTACAGGAACTGCCGGCCCGCCGCCTCGAACGGATGGCATTCCCCGAGTGCAATCGCGGTCATTGGCCGGACTCCCCCCGCCGGATATAGAGCGGCACCGTCACCAGCAGATGCGCCCGCGCGCGGAGCGGCCGGTCGAGCGCGCTGCCGTCCGGGGCCGCGGCGAGCGTCGCCACCACCCAGACGTCGCCGATGTTGTTGCGGTCTCCGCTCCGCTCCGGATTGGGACCGTCGACGGCCGGCTCGAACACGCCGTGCTCACCGAGGGTGCCGACGAACGCGGTGTCGTCGTCGTCGAAGGTGACGGCGTACTCCTCCATGCTCCAGTCGACGTCGACCAGCATGCCCAGATCCAGATCGTCGTCGGTCCCCGACTCACCGTCGGGACCGTCGTGCCAGGCGCGCGCCTCGAAGCGCTCGTACTGCTTGGGGAACGCCGCGCCGCCAACGCGGGCGAGGCCCGTGGCCGGGCTCACCTCCAGACGGTGAATCGCATCGTACACGGTGACCGCCTCGGTCAGCGCCGCCCGGCCGACGAAGAGGTCGCGGCTGCCGACCCGCGCGTCGGACGCCACGGCCACCTGCAGCGTCGCGGCCGTCGACGACTGATCGCTGATGCCGGTGACGGTGAGGCCCGCGCCGAGGTCTATCGACGCCGCGTCGAGCCCGTCCGGCAGGTTGGCGCCGAAGAGCTGCAGCGTCACCTCCCCCGCCGCGGCCGACACCGCCGGCGGGTAGACCCCCGTGATCAACGGCTCGGGCCCGACCCGGCGCAGCGTGACGTCGATGCCCCGCTCGTCGTAGGCGCCGGTGAACCAGCGGCCGCCGATCTCGTCGCGGTCGCGCGAGACGAACAGCACCTCCCGTGCGCTGAAGTGTTCGGGGCTGGTACTCCGCCCCCGCCACTGATAGCCGGTGTAGACCAACGCCTGCCCGGTCCGCGTGACGTCGACGCCGCGGGCCGGATACGTGTAGCGCGCCCGGGTCTCGAACTGGTCGGGCGCGGAGGGATCGGCCTCCACGACGACCTCGCCGTAAACGGGTCCCTGCCCCCGCTCGTAGCCGACCAGCGCCCAGGCGCCCTCCAACCGCGGCGTCCGCATGTTGGCAGACCAGCTCGCCCACGCCGGCGAAGCGAGCGGAAACACCTCCGCCAGGTGATCCACCGCCCGGTCGACCGCCGTCCGGCCGTCGTCCTCGTCGTCGGCCTCCGGCCCCGGCCCGCGGAGCCAGTCGCCGACCAGGAACGACTGGACGTCCGCGAGCGGGTAGTAGCCGCGGTGCATCGCGGTCAGCAGCTCCCACTCCTCGAGCGTCCGGCGCTGATTGAGCACCCGCCCCATCGAATGGCAGCGGTTGCAGGTTTGCTGCGTCTCGGGATCGGCCTCGTAGTGGAAGTCGATGTTGCGGCGTTCCACCTCGAAGGCCCCGAGCCGGGCCTCCTCGGGCGCCAGACCGTGGTTGGTCGCGAGATAGCGCACGGCCTCGCGCGCGTCCGCGGGCTCGATCTGCAGATTGTTGAGCAGCACCATCCGACGAATGGTCTGCTGCCAGCCCTCCGGCGTCGTGCGCTGGTAGGAGATGCGGCTCATGCGGCGCTGCTCGTCCGCGCGGTGGCACGTCCCGCAGACGCGGTGCACGAGATCGCTCGTGACCGGGATCCCGCCGTCCGGCAGGACGGCGCCGGAGGACACCTCCTGTGCGAGGGCCCGAGAACCGCCCCCGGCCAGGACCGCCGCCGCTGCCAACGCCGCCGCCAGCCGACCGCCGATCGTTGCGACGCACGAAGCACGCCGCGGAGCAAGCGAAGATGGAGAAGCCATGACTTGCGCTGTTTTAGCACACATCGTCGGCGCGGTCGAATGCGCCCGCCCCGGTCAGACGTCGTTCCGCAGCAAGCCCTTGCCCAGCAGAACGGCCAACGCGCCGAGGAAATCGGCCAGTTCCACCGGCGGATGCGACCTCCCGTATGCCTCGTACAGGTCCGGCACCTGCGTCCATCGGTCGGCCATGGCGACCAGCGCCGGCAAGTCGACGCCGCGCAGATACCGCATGGCCACGATCCCCGCCTCGCCCGCCGCGATCGAGAGGCTGGCGTCGGGCACGATCTCCCGCCCCACGACCGCCGGGGTCATGGTGGCGCGTGCCGCGCGCGTCGGCCGCAGGCGGATGAACGGCGCGCGCCGCAACGCCTCGAACGCGTCCCACACCGCCGGATCACGCCGAAACGCCGCGACCGCATCGGCCCCACCCGACGAGCCCTCCACGGCAGCGACTTCGACCGGGTCCGCGCGATCGCTCCAGAACGGATGCAATTCGTTCCTGGACACCTCGGCGAAGAACTCCGCAGCCTGGCGTCGGTAGCTGGCCCAGACCTCCTGCTCCCGCCGAGCATGGAACTGTCGCGCCAATTCCGCGCGGTCGGGATGCCGCAGACAGGTGTTCGTCACGATCGCGGCGAGCCAACCCGACGCCATCGCCTTCTTGACCCCGAACGACGACAGCGGATCGATGAAGGTGGCGGCATCGCCGACGAGAAGAAACCCCGGACCTCCGAAACGGCGGGCGCCGTACTGCGAAGCGTCGCAGGCCCAGGGCGGCCCCTCCAGCATCGCCCCGCCGGTCATGCTCGCCAGGTGACGGGTCTTGCCGATCTCGGCGGCGTAGCGTGCAGCCAGCGCTCCGGGGTGATCGGTCTCGGTCGTCCGCGGATCGACCATCACCGTCACGTAGCGCCGCCGGCTCGACACCGGCACCGACCACGCCCAGCCGTCGGCGTACGCCTCGACCACGGTGTACGTGTCGTCCCCGGACTCCTCTCCGGCGCCGTCGACCGGCTGGCGTGCAAGACGCGGCCACGGATCGTCGCACCGCCAGACGCCCACCAGCGCCAGCGTCGTTGCCCCGGCCTGCACCCGCGTGCGGTGACGGCGCGCGACGATGCCCGCGCGCCCCGAACAGTCGAGCACCGTGCGCGCGAACGCCGCCACCGGGCGGCCACCGTCGTCGCGGCCGGTGACCGTCACCCGGCATCCATCGGCGAGCGCAACCTGCCGCACCGTCACGCCGGTCCGCACGACCGCGCCGGCGCGCCGCGCCTCGGCCAGCAGCAACCGATCGAAGTCCCGCCGCAGCACCTGGTGGCCGACGCGAGCGCCGCCGAACGTCGCGCTCCGCGGCGGGCCGCCGCCCCAACAGACCGTGTTCCCTTCGGCGGTGAGAAATCCCGCCGACTCGACCGCCTCGCGAACGCCGACCGCCTCGAATACCTTCCGGCAGCTCGGCGGCAGCGACTCGGCCAACCCCGGCGTCCCGGCGTCGGACTTCGTCAGAACCTGCACGGAGTGCCCCCACGCCGCAAGCAGGCGGGCTGCCGACGCGCCGGCCGGCCCGCCGCCCACCACCAGCACGTCGACCGGCCCGCCGGAGTGCCACTCCGACTCCTCTGTCATCTCGATGCCCCCAAGGTGCGCCGCTATCGTATACTCAATCGTGCACACAACGATGAGGCAGTTATGCGCTTTGTGAGCGTGCGCGAGTTGCGCAGCCGGTCGGCGGCGGTCTGGACCGCGCTGTCGAACGAGCGGGACCTGGTCGTGACGTCCAACGGCAAACCCATCGCCCTGCTCTCGGCGACCTCGGAGGACGTCCTCGAGGAGTCGCTCGGCGCCCTGCGCCGGGCGCGCGCGCAGGCCGCCGTCACAGCCATGCAGCAGGCCTCGCTGAAGTCCGGCGCCGACCGCATGTCCCCGGAGCAGATCGACGCCGAAATCACGGCGGCGCGCTCGGAACGATCCCGATGACGCTCGTGCTGGATACGAACGTGCTCGTATCCGGCCTGCTCTCTCCGTTTGGTGCCCCGGGCGAGATTGTCCGCCTCGTCACGAGTGCGGCCGTTCGCCTGTGCTACGACGCCCGCATTCTCGGCGAGTACCGTCAGGTGTTGCTGCGACCCGCGTTTCCATTCGGTCGCCCCCGGATCGAGTCCCTGCTCGACCAGATCCGGGCCGACGGAGATCTGGTGGTGCCGCACCCCCTTGCCGCGCCGCTGCCGGACCCGGACGACGAGGTCTTTCTGGCCGTCGCCCTTGCGGGTCGCGCCCAATGTCTCGTGACCGGGAACATCAGGCACTACCCGCAGGATCGCCGGCAGGGGGTACATGTCGTTGCACCGAGACAATTCCTCGATCTCTATCGCGCGGTGTCTCCAGGCGCCCCGCCGTGTCGCGTTCACGACGAGTAGGACACCGCACCGTGGCCGACCTCCGACCCGCGCTCCTGGCGCCGAATCGAGAGTTGCCCTCCGTTCGCCGGTGGGATATCGTGAGCCTGTTCCAGAGACCCTGTGCCCCGGAGGAATGCCATGCCCGTTTCGCGACCGATTGCCCCGATTCTGCTCGCCGCGGCCGTCGCCGTGGTACTTGTCCAGCCCATGTTCGCCCAGAACAGCGCCCGCATCTTCGGCGTGGTGAGCGACCACGAGGGGAACCCCGTCGAGGACGCCACCATCCTCCTGGAGTTCCAGGGCGGCATCACGCGCAGCTTCGAAACCACGTCGAACGACGAGGGCGAGTACATCCAGATGGGCTTGGCGAGCGGTCCCTACATCGTGACGGTCACCGCGGAAGGGATCGGCGCCTTGCGGTACAGCGTCAGGGTGTCCGCCGGAGAGGAATTCGAGCTGGATGCGCAGGTCCTCGCCCCTGGACAGGTCGACCGCACGGGACTCTCGGCGGAGGAGATAGCCGAACTGGACGCGCGCGAAGCGACGGCCGGTGCGTTCGCGGGCGGCCTGGAGGCGGCGCGGGGAGGCAACTACGACGAGGCGGCGCAGCTCCTGACCGAAGCCATCGAGTCGACGCCGGACTGCGGCGAATGCCTCCGGAACCTGGGCATCGTCGAGTACCAGCGCGGGAACCACGACGAGGCCGAGCAGGCCCTGCTGCGGGCAACCGAGATCGCCCCGGACGACGCAGCGGCGTTCGACACGCTGGCCGCCGTCTACAACGCGCAGCGGCGCTTCGATGACGCTGGCGAGGCGAGCGCCGAGGCGTCCCGGATCCGGGGCGGCGCGACGGGCGGGGGCGGCGACGCCGGCGCGGTGTTCAACCAGGGCCTCGCCGCCTGGAACGCGGGGCGTACCGATGAAGCCCGCGGCCACTTCGAACAGACCCTGGAACTGGACCCGAGCCACGGCGAGGCGAACTACTGGCTGGGCATGGCGAGCCTGAACGCCGGGCAGATCGCCGAGGCGGTCACCTACTGGCAAACCTACGTGGAACGCGAGCCCGACGGTCGCTTCGCGGCCCAGGCCTCCGGTCTGATCGCGCAACTCGCGCCGTAGACCGTCGGCGGCGCCGGCTCCGCCGACTACCTGCCCGGAAACTGGAGGAGGTTCCGGACCTCCTCCGACTCGAACGCCTGCCGGGCGATCGACTCCAGAATGCGGCTCTCGGCCCCGCTACGGACCGACCCGACGAGCATGACCACCGCCTGGTCCACGATGATGCGGAACGGCGGGATGATGTCTCCCGTCAGCGTGTAGTGCGACAAGGTTGGGTGCCGCAACGCGCGGGCGGCGATCTCCAGCCGCAGCCGATCGTCGCGGGCCGAAGCCGACTGCTGGGCAATCCCCATCCGGATGTCCTGCACGCCGGGGATCCTCGCCACCCGCTCGAACAGCTCCGCCGGTTTGTCGCGGTCCGGCGTCACGGCCCCGTTCAGGGTCACCACGCCGTCCTCCACGCCGCCGCCGACGTAGTCCCAGATGGTGATGTAGCGGTAGTTGATGATCGCCCGGCCCACCTCGCGGGCGATCTCGTTGTCGTCCTCGACCTCGGGGACTACGAGCTCGCTGGCGACGGTCTCCACCTGGGGGAACGCCAGCGTGCGGTTGATCGCCTCGGTCTTGTCCCACAGCGTCGGCACGCTGCCGGCAAGCGTCGCCTCGGTGTCGTCAACGGTAACAGTCACGTCCTCCAGGTCGAGGCCATCGCGAAGCATCTCCGCCACGGCGGCCGCGACCGTCGGCCGGGACTGCGCCGCGCCGGTGGCCGCCTGCACCTCAAGGGAACCCAGCGTGAACAGGCCGGCCACGGCGAGAATGGTTGCCAGCGATCCGCGCGTTGGAGCATTCATGATCACCTCCCCTCCATCCTACTCCCATCGCGCACGTACTGGACCCGCCGCCGGGACGGCGAACAGACGCATGCCGCTATTCTCGCGGCGCCCGACTACCAGTGACGGGCAAAGACGGGGTAGCATGGTCCGTAGCTCGAAAAGGAGGTTGGATACCCATGCGCCATCTTCCAGTGGTTTCGCCGATGTGCATACGTGCCGGACTGGCGATCTGCGGCTTCGCCCTTGCGGCGGGAGTCGCGTCCGAGACGCCGGCCCAGACCACCGAGGCTCCGTCGCCTCAGCAACCGGGGACCACCTTCCGGTCCGGGGTAACGCTGATTCGCACGGACGTCATCGTCCGCGACGCCAACGGGGCGTTCGTCCCCGATCTGACGGAGGCCGACTTCCGGATCGTAGAGGACGGGGTGCCGCAAGAAGTGGCCTCACTGATACTGGTGCACGGCGGCCGGGTCTTCAACCAGCTCGTGCCGCCGCCCCCCGTGCACGAGGGCATCATCCTCCCGGAGCAACGCGTCGACAGCCAGATTCCAGGACGGATCATCGTCTTCTTCGTCGACGCGATGCACCTGGAGCCGGAGGTCACCCCCCGGGTCCGCCACTTCGTCAAGGAGGTGGCCGACACCCTGGTGCACGACGGCGACCTGGTGGGGCTGATTTCCAACGGCCCGGGCGGAAAGGCGGTCGATCTCACCTACGACCTGGGCCACGTGAAGTCGGCGGTGGACGGGATCGTCGGAACCGGCATGACGCCGCGCGACCTCATCGAGAACACGCAGGAGGGACCCGACGGCCCCGGCGAGCTCCGCTGGCGCGCGCACCGCGCGTTCATGGCGGTGAACGGCGTCCTGGAAGGGCTGGCGGGAATTCAGGACCGGCGCAAGGTCATCATCTACATCAGCACCGGATACGACCTGAATCCCTTCGCCCTGCAGCGGCTGGTGCGCACCTCCATGCGCGACGAGCTCCTGCGCGAGCGGCCACTCGACCTGGCCGGCGGCGGCGCCGGCACCGACCCGCGCATCCTGATGAGTCCGCTCAACCGCGTCGAGCGCCAGGGAGTCGTGTTCGCCGACAGCGAGCTCATCAGCGAGCTGGCCGAGCTGAGCGACACGGCCACCCGCGCCAACACGACGCTGTACACCATGGACCCGCGGGGACTCATCTCCAGTCCCGACATCGACTACAACGTGCCGATCGAGGCTTGGCGCGAGTACATGATGGCGGCCCGCTCCAGCCTGCGCACACTGGCAGAGCTCACCGGCGGCATCTCCATCGTCAACACGAACAACTTCTCCGAGCTTCTGCAGCAAATCGACGCGGAGACGAGCGACTACTACGTCGTCGGCTACTACACCAGCAACCCCGACCCCACCCACCGGCGACGCGCGCTACGCGTGAGCGTCGCCCGCGACGGCCTCCACGTACAGGCGCGCGATTCGTATACGCTCGCCCGGACGGGCGAGCCCGTTGAGCTGCCGGGAGGGCCCTGAGGCGCGGTCAGCAGGGGCGGCTGGACTCAGCGCGCACCGTTATGGCTCAACCGTGACGCTGGTGGCGGTGCGCTCGCCGCCAGCGTCACTGCTGCCGGCGCATGCCGGCGGGTGGCGTGTCGCCGCTCTGACCGCCGAGGTTGATCTCGATCACCCGCACGCGTTCATCCCACCCGCCGGATCTCCATCCGAATAGCGTCGAGTTCCGCTCGCATCGTGCCGTGTTCCGCCCGCATGTCGGCCCGGTATCCTGTCATGCTCCGCCCGCATGTCCAGACGGAGCTCTCGGATTGCAGCCTGGATGTCGTCGATGCGGGCGTTCGTGGAACACGACCCGCCGACAATCGAAACCGCGACGGCTGCGCCGGTCGCCATGACGGTCAGCCGATCCGCAAGGGTCATACCCAACAACCCTACCACAGTTTTACACTATAGAGAACGCGTGCGTGCGACCCGACCGTCGCACTGCGCGCGTCGATACGCTGTGGACCGGCTTGGGCGGCACGCGAAACGCACCGTACAAGAAAGGAGCCGGACGCCCCTCGCGGGCGCCCGGCTCCACGTGACCTCGGTCAGTCTCTAGACGCGCTGCCTAGAAGCCGTACCGAATCCCGAAGTTCGCCTGACGCGGGATACCACCAGAGCGCAGCGACGTGTAGTTCAGGAAGTTGCCGCTGTCGTAGTTCCCGGTCGGGTTGTTGAAGTTCGGGCGGTTGAAGAGGTTGATGATGTCGAAGTAGATGTCGAGCGTGTCCCCCTCCGCCGGGCGGGCCCGCCACCCGAACCGCAGGTCCAGGTTGATGAAGTCCGCCGCTCGCGCGCCGCCCTGGCGGCCGTTGTGTTCCACCGTGATCGGGTTCCGGTGCGTGCGATCGGGGAATATGGCCGTGGGGTTGTAGGACCCGGCGGGAAGCGGATCCCAGTTGGTCCCGTTCCTGTCCAGGTCGACCCGGGCGTTGTAGACGGTGAACGGGTTCTTGCTCATGTAGCGGAAGATGGGGCTCAGGGTGATCCCACCCGGCAGCTCCGTGCGCCCGCTCAGCGTCAGGATGTGCAGGCGGTCCTGCTCGGCCGGCTGCCAGTTCCGGTCCATGTGCAGGTTGCCGAGGACCTGGGTCTGGACGCCGTTGAGGCTGACGCCGTTGGTGCCGTACTGCTCGAAGGTATCGCCGCGCGAGTGGCCCAGCGCGTACGAGAGCCGCATGCCCCAGCGGTCCGAGTAGCGCTTCTCCACCGAGACGTTCAGGCCGTCATAGGCCGACAGCCCGACGCTCTCGATCGACAGCAGCCGCCCCTGCCAGACGCCAATCGGCAGGCCGGCCGGACCGAGGCCCGTCGCCGGATCCACCTTCGCGCACTCCATGGCGAGCAGGGCGGGATTGCTGTAGAGGCCGGCGGTCGCCGCCCCTGCCGCACAGCTCGGGAACGAGTTCAGCCCCCCGATGCCCGGCGAGCCGTTCTCGGGCCGGTCGTAGACCCCGCCCCGCTCCGTCCCGTACCACGCATCGTACCACGTGAGCGGGTCGCTGCTGTCGGTGCCGGAGCGCAACGGCGCCACGTAGTTGATGCGGTTGAGCAGTCCAGAGCCCCGGATGTTGACGTAGTCGACCCCGACCGACAGCGTCGGCATCAGCTCGCGCTCGAAACCCAGCGTGAGCTGCTTGAACAACGGCTGCTGGCGGCGGTAGTTGTCGATGTAGACGTTCGACTCGTTGAAGCGGTCCGTGGTGCCCGGGGGGTAGACCGAATTCACGAAGTCATGATTCACCAGTGGGCAGTGCGACGCGCCGTCGCGGATGGTCGCCGGCCCGCACTCCCCGGCCGCCGCCGAGCCGATGCGCAGGGCCTGCTGCAGCTCGGGGTCCTGGATCGGCATGCCGTTCCGCGGCCCGGGATCCTCCTGTCCGCCCTGCTCGCCCCCACCGCGGGGGAACGAGGCGACGAAGGAGTTGTTGATGACCGGATCCTGCAGGACGTTGTCGAGCCCGCTGAAGAGCGTCCGGTCATAGAAATACCCGTAGCCCGCCCGCAGAACGGAACGGCCGTCGCCCGTCACGTCGTAGGCGACCGAGAGCCGGGGCGAGACGTTGTTCCAGTCGCGCGGATCCGTCCCGGGCACCATCAGCGGGTTGTCGGTCCGTGCGGCGCTGATCATCTCGGCGTCCCACCGCACCCCGAGCCCCAGCGTCCAGCGCTCGTTCAGCGTCCACTTGTCCTGGAAGAACGTCTCCCACGTGTTGATGGGGTAGGCGAACTGGTTGCCGGTGGGCGCGCCGACGCGAATCTGGAGCCGTTCGGGGTAGGTCGAGTAGTCGTTGATGTCGAACGGCATGTCGGTATTGAAGTGGAACGCGCCGCCCAGGAAGTTCTCGCGGAAGTCGTCGATGAACGACCGGTGGAACGTGCCGCCGAACTTGAAGTCGTGATCGCCCATCTTGTCGGGGACGAACCACGAGGTGGTGTTGTTGTACTGCCACTGCGAGTCGATGCGGCCGCCGGCCCACGGCGCGATATTGTCCCAGAAACTGCTCATTCTGTAGCCGGGCGCCAGGTTCCGCATCTGCCCGTCGCGGGTCACGTGCCCGTTCAGGTCGTACCATGCCGGAGAGGCCCCCGCGGCGTTCTCGTAGCTGCGGGTGATCCGCACCGTGTTGACGACGTTGTTGCCGATGACGCTGGTGTAGCTCCCGACCCAGATCATCTCGTCGTCTTCCTGGTTGTGCCCCGAGGTCAGCGTCCGGTTGCCGTAGCGGTCGGTCTCCGGGCTGAGCTCGCGCATGAACCGCAGGGCCCACGAGTTGTTCCCGTTGATCTGGTGGTCCACCCGGTACATGGTGTTCCACGCACGCCATTTCTCCGGTACGGACCAGTCCAGATCCGGACGGCTGTTGAACTGCCGCGTCCTGGCCGGGTTGGTCAGCCGCCGCTCGAGGCTCACGAAGAAGTGCGCCCTGTCCTGCACGATCGGCCCGCCGAAGACGCCGCCGAACTCGTACTTGTTGTTCGGCGGCTTCTCTACGCTCGAGTCTTCCTGGAACAACTGGTTGTTGAAGTAGTCGCGCGCCGTCATGCCGGTGCTGGTGCTGTAGCTGAAGCCGGCTCCGGACCACTGGTTCGTCCCCCGCTTGGTCACCGCGTTGATGACGGCGCCGGACGAGCGGCCGAACTCGGCGTCGAACTGTCCGCTGACGACCTGGAACTCCTGCACAGATTCGATCGCCACCTTGACTTGGCTGCCGCCCGCGCCGCCGCCGGTGGAGTCGTTGTTGTACCCCCCGTCGACGTTCAGCGAGCTGGCCGCGGCGGTCTGCCCGTTGGCGATGATCCCGTCGTTGCCCTGCGAGCTCGACGGCAGGAACTGGATGCCCGGCAGTAGCGAGATCGCGGCGAACGCGCTGCGGTTGACCAGCGGCATCTCCACCAACTCGGCGTTGTCGAGCGTGCCGCCCACCTCGGCCGAGGTGAGGTCGACCAGCGGGGCCTGCCCGGAGACGGTCACCGTCTCCTCGAGGGCGCCCACGCCGAGGATGATGTCGAGCGGGACGGTCGCCCCGACCCGCAGCTCGTAGCCGGTCGTCTGGAACGTGCTGAAACCGGGCAGCGCGGCGGTGACCGTGAAGACCCCCGGCAGCAACTGCGCCGCGAAGTAGCTTCCGTCACCGCCGGTGATGACTTCGCGGAAGGTCCCGTCCGCCTCGTTCTGGATGAAGACGGTCACCCCCGGAAGCGCGCCTCCCGTCTCGTCGGTGACCGTCCCTCGAAGCTCCGTCCGACCCACCTGTGCCAGGGCCGGCGCCGCCGCCGCGCCCACGAGCGCGCCGACGATCAGGAATGTCGTAAGCCTTCGCACTATTCCATCCTCCTTCTAAAACCGAAACGAACGATCAGCGGTTTTTTCGGATTGACGCAGGCGGCCACGTTGCCGACTGCCCGTGCTTCCCGGCTCTACCTGTCTCACTGCCCTCCTTGATAACACTCAACCCGCGAAATCGCACCCTAGCGCAGACGCGCGTCGGTTGGCAAGTCCGTTTCGCCCCCGCGCGCCCCTGGTGCGCTCTGATTGCATACTCCGGGCCATCTCGTCAGCGACGCTGCGGAGCCCGGCAACGCCCGCCAATGTTCGCGTCGCGTGACAGATCGCCACGCCCTCGCCACGGCGGGATCCCGATTCCTGGATCCGGGATCCCGGATCCTCGCCGGCCCGGGAGGCGTACAGAAGGGGAGCCGGACGCCCTCGGGGGCGCCCGGCTCCAAGTGACTCCGGTCAGACTCTGTACGCGCCGCCTAGAAGCCGTATCGGATCCCGAAGTTCGCCTGCCGCGGGATCCCGTTGGAGCGCAGCAGCGTATGGCGTGCGAAGTTGCTGTCGTTCTGGTTCCCGTTCGCCCACGACGCGACGAAGAAGTTCGGGCGATTGAACACGTTGATGAGGTCGAAGTAGATGTCGAGCGTGTCCCCCTCCGCGGGTCGGGCCCGCCATCCGAACCGCAGGTCCATGTTCATGTAGTTGCCCTGGCGGGCGCCGCCCTGCCGGCCGTTGTGCTCCACCGTGAACGCGTTGGGGCCCTCGCCCGTGTACGTCCCCGCGGGAATCGGGTCCCAGTTGGTGCCGTTCCGGTCCAGATCCCACAGGCTGTTGTACATCGTGAACGGGTTCGCGCTCATGTAGCGGAAGATGGGGCTCAGGGTGATCCCGCCCACCAACTCTGTGCGCCCGCTCAGCGTCAGGACGTGCTTGCGGTCGTGCTCCGCCGGCTGCCAGTTCTCATCCATGTTGAGGTCGCCGAGGACCTGGGTCTGGACGCCGTTGACGCTGATGCCGTTGGTGCCGTACTGCTCGAAAGTGTCGCCGCGCGAGTAGCCGAGCGCGTACGACAGCCGCATGCCCCAGCGGTCCGAGTAGCGCTTCTCCATCGAGAAGTTCAGGCCGTCGTAGGACGAGAACCCGGTGCTTTCGATCGACAGCAGCCGGCCCTTCGCCCAGACGCCGATCAGCAGGCCGGTCCGCGGATCGATGCCGGTCACCGGATCCGCCTTCGCGCACTCGGCTTGAATGATGGCGGGATTGCTGCTGTAGAGATGGGCATCGGCCACCGCCTGCGGACAGCTCGGGTAGAACACCGTGTCGGTCCGGTTGTAGACCCCACCTCGTTCCGGAAACACGTCGTAGTACGTGAGATCGGAGGAAGCGTCTATCGAATCGCGGAGCGGCGCCACGTAGTTGATGCGGTTGAGCAGTTGGCTGCCCCGGATGTTGACGTAGTCGACCCCGATCGACAGCGTCGGCATCAGCTCGCGTTCGAACCCCGCCGTGAACTGGGCGAACACCGGCTGCTGCCGCCGGTAGTTGTCGATGAAGGTGTTGGCCTCGTTGAATTGAGTCGACGTGCCGGTGGGGTAGATCGTCTCTATGAAGTCGCGATTCAGCAGCACGCACTCTGCCACGCCGTCGCGCGTGGTCGCCGGCCCGCACTCCCCGGCCGCCGCCGAGCCGATGCGCATGGCTCCCGCCAGCTCGGGATCCTGGATCGGCATGCCGTTCCTCGGCCCGGGATCTTCCGCCCCGCCCTGGTCGCCGCCGCCCCGGGGGAAGGAAGCGACGAAGGAGTCGGTGATGATCGGATCCTGCAGGACGTTGTCGAGTCCGCTGAAGAGCGTCCGGTCGTAGAAGTGCCCGTAGCCCATCCGGATGACGGACCGGCCGTCGCCCGTCACGTCGTAGGCGAGCGACAACCGCGGCGAGATGTTGTTCCAGTCGCGCGGGTCGGTCCCCGGCACCATCAGCGGATTGTCCGTCCGCCGCGCGCTCAGCAGCTCCGCGTCCCACCGGACGCCGAGCCCGACCGTCCAGCGTTCGTTCAGCGTCCATTTGTCCTGGAAGAACGCCTCGAACGTGTTGATGGGGTAGGCGAAGTTGTTGCCGCCCGGGTTGCCGACGCGAATCCGGAGCCGTTCAGGGTAGGTCGAGTAGTCGTTGCGGTCGAACGGCAGGTCGGTCGCGAAATGGAATTCACCGCCCAACCAGTGCGCGGCGAAGTCGTCGATGGCCGAGTGGTGGTAGGTGCCTCCGAACTTGAAGTCGTGATCGCCCATCATGTCGGGGACGAACCACGACGTGGTGTTGTTGTACTGCCACTGCGAGTCGTCGCGATTCCACGCCCACGGCACGTAGTCCTGGTAGCTGTTGTAGATGTAGGCGGGCGGGAGGTTCCGCATCTGCCCGTCGCGACTGATGTTCCCGCCCAGCTCGTACCATTCGGGAGGGCCGCCGCCGCGGGCCTCGAAGACGCGGGTGACCCGCGCCGTGTTGACGACGTTGTTCCCGATGACGCTGGTGTAGCTCCCGACCCAGATGTAATCGTCTTCCTCTCTTTGGAGCGGCGAGATCACGGTGCGGGTGCCGAGCTGGTTGCGCTCCGGCTTCGACTCGTCGACGTACCGCAGGGCCCAGGAGTTGTTGCCGTTGATCTGGTGGTCTATCCGGTACATGGCGTTCAACGCCCGCCACTCCTCGTTCGACGACCAGCTCAGATCGGGCAGGCCCGGGCCACGGGAGCCGAAGACCTGCGCCCGGGCCGGGTTGGCGACCCGCCCCTCCAGGCTCACGAAGAAGTGCGCCTTGTCCTGCACGATCGGCCCGCCGAAGACGCCGCCGAACTCGTACTTGTTGTTCGATGGCTTCTCGACGGTCGGGTCCTCGGCGAACTGCTGGGCGTTGAAGAAGTTGCGCGACGTCATGTTGGTGCTGGTGGTGTAGCTGAAGCCGGCGCCGGACCACTGGTTCGTGCCCCGCTTGGTCACCGCGTTGACGACGGCGCCGCTGGAGCGGCCGAACTCGGCGTCGAACTGGCCGCTGATGACCTGGAACTCCTGCACCGACTCGATCGCGATCCTGACCTGGCTGCCGCGGGCGCCGCCGCTGCTGGAGCCGCTGTTCGAGCCCCCGTCGAAGTTCAGCGAGCTGGCCGCGGCGGTCTGGCCGTTGGCGATGATCGTGTCGGCGCCCTGCGAGGCCGACGGCAGGAACTGGATCCCCGGCAGCAGCGAGATCGCGGCGAACGCGCTACGGTTCTGCAGCGGCATCTCCGTCAGCTCCCCGCTGTCGAGGGTGCCGCCCACCTCTGCCGAGGTGAGGTCGACCAGCGGGGCCTGCCCGGAGACGGTCACCGTCTCCTCGAGGGCGCCCACGCCGAGGATGATGTCGAGCGGGACGGTCGCCCCGACCCGCAGCTCGTAGCCGGTCGTCTGGAACGTGCTGAAACCGGGCAGCGCGGCGGTGACCGTGAAGACCCCCGGCAGCAACTGCGCCGCGAAGTAGCTTCCGTCACCGCCGGTGATGACCTCGCGGAAGGTCCCGTCCGCCTCGTTCTGGATGAAGACGGTCACTCCCGGGAGGGCTCCCCCCGTCTCGTCGGTGACCGACCCTCGGAGCTCCGTGCGGCCCTGCTGTGCCACGGCCGGTGTCGCCGTCACGCCGACGAGCGCGGCGACGGTCAGGAATGTCGTAAACGTTCGCACTGTTCCACTCTCCTTCCAAGACCAGCGCCCCAAAAACGAGCGCCACGATGCTTCGAATTCGACGCGGACGGCGACGACGACTACGGCGACGACGACTACAGGTGTGCTGTTGCGTGATTCTCGGCTCCAGGCTCCTCCTCGATGCTTGCAGGACGCGAAATCGCAACGTAGCGCAGACGCCCGCCGGTTGCAAGCCCCTTTTTTTCCGCCGCGCAGCGCCTGCCTGCCTCTCGAACGCAAGCTCCGGGCTGCTCGAACTCGAAACGACGCGGCCCAGGTCGGGATGGTCCGACAGCGTTTCGATGCCCTCGACAATCGCACCCCGTGGGCTCTCGGGCAGTGCCCGGTCTCGGCCGGGCAAGGGGTGCTACCCTCTTTGGACACGGCTTCCCTCCACCACCTATGAAGTCCACCGCTACCCTCGCCCTCGCCGTCCTGCTCGGCGCGACCGGCTTCGCTCAGGAGCGGGCGCGCACGTCGGCCGCGCCGGACGCCCTCGCACGCACCCCGCCCCTCGCGCTGACCCCGACCGAGTACAACAACACCATCGCGGACCTGCTCGGTTTTCCGCGGGACGGCGAGCGCTGGCCGCCGCGGCCGGCCCTGGCCGACACGCTGAGCCCGCGGCGCGCGGCGAGCAAGGGGGTCTTCCTGCCCCCGCCGCCGCCCCCGGTCTGGCCCTGGCGGTTTCCGTCCGAGCCGGGTGCGGGCGGCTTCGAGGGAATCGCGCAAGGGCAGAGCCCGTCGTCCTACCAGGTCGAGGAGCTGCACCTCGCGGCGATGCACTTCGCCTCGTTCACGCTGCTGTCGCCGACGTTCTTCGCCTGCGACGACCGGGCCGCGTTGTCGCCCGCCGAGCGGGAGGACTGCGCGTGGACCAGCATCGAACGGTTCGCCGGGCGCGCCTGGCGCCGGCCGCTCCGCGGCGGCGAGCGCGAGCGGATCGGAGCATTCTTGCGAACAAGTCTCGCGGCCCACCCGTTCGATGAGGCAGTCGCGCTCACGGTCGCCGGCATTCTGCAGTCGCCGGCGTTCCACTTCCGGCTCGAGCGGGGCGACACCGCCGGGGGCGGACCCACGGATTGGGAGCTGGCGACCCGCCTCTCCTACTTCCTCTGGGATTCGATGCCGGACGACGAGCTGTTCGCGGCCGCGGCGGCCGGTGAGCTGTCCACGCGGCGGGAGATCGAACGGCAGGCGCGACGGATGCTGGAGGATTCGAAGGCCCGGCCCGCCGTCGTCCATTTCCACAACCAGTGGCTCGGAACCGACGACGTGCTGCGCATCGCGCCCGCGCGCCGCGCCTTCGGGCCGCGCTTCGGCATCGAGCCGGAGCTGGAGACGGCGCGCGACGACGATGTCGAGTGGCCGACCGTCCTGGGACCGGTGCGGCACTCGCTGAAGCTGGAGACCGAGCTCTTCGTCGAGCAGACCATCTTCGACGGCGACGGCACGTTCACCGCCCTGATGACCGACCACCACGGCTACCTGTCGGACGCCACGGCGCCGATTTACGGCGCGGGCGCCACGCGACTCACCGACCGGCCGGCGGTGACCCGGCAGATCGAGTTCGTGGCGGCGTCCATCGGCCGGGAGAAACCGCTGCCGCTCTACGCGGCGGCGTTCCCGCCCGACCAACGGGCCGGGATCCTGACGCACCCTTCGGTCCTCGCCGTCGGCGCCTACGCCGTGCAGCCCGGGCCGATCCTGCGGGGCGTGCACGTGCTGGAGCGCATCGCCTGCACGGAGCTGGGAACACCGGTTCAGGGCGCCGAGACCGCGCTGCCGCTCGACTCGCTGGCGGTCGAGAGCACCAACCGCCAGCGAACCGCGGCCGCTACGGCTCCGCCGACCTGCGTTTCCTGCCATCGGCGAATCAACCCGCCGGGTTTCGCGTTCGAGCACTACGATGCACTCGGCGCCTGGCGCTCGCACGACAATGGTCAGCCGGTGGACGCGAGCGGCTCCCTGACGCTGCCCGGCGGTGAGACGTTCACCTTCGCTGACGCCATCGACTTCGTCCATCAGCTCGCGGCCAGCGACCGCGTACGCGATTGCTACGCGTTGCACTGGACGCGCTATGCTCTGGGCGACCGGATCGACGCCGGCACCCCGGAGCTGCGGTCGATTCAGCAGGGCTTCCGGGAACACGACTCGATCGAGGAGTTGCTGGTCTCGATTGCCGGCAGCGACCTGTTTCGCCGAGGTTCGACGACGCAAGTCCGAGGAGCGGCCAGATGATCTCGCGGCGGCATCTTCTTCGGGCGGGCGGCCTTACGGCACTCGGAGCCGCGTGGCCGGGCGGCGTGCTGCGCGCCGCGGCCGAAACCGCCGCGCCGCCCCGGCGGCTCGTCCTGATCAGTCACTGCCACGGGTGGCCGTACGCCGACTGGCGCATGCGTCCGCCGGGGATGCCCGAGACGCGGCCCTGGTCACTCGATCTGACGCCTCTGACCGAGCGCGATCTCAGCGCGCCGCTGGCCCCCCTCCACCCGCACCGGCGCCGACTGCTCGTCCTCGACGGCCTGTCGCTGGCGACGGCGGAGCTCGACGCCGGGGGAAACCGCCACGACCGGGGCTGGATCCACGCCTGGACCGGCAACAACGCCGACTTCTCGGGGCGGGACACGCGCTCGACTTCCGCGTCGCTGGACCAGCTCGTGGCCGCGCACGTCGCACGGCCCGACCGGCTGCCGTCGCTGGAGCTGTCGGTGGATGCGGCGCTCGAGGCCGGCCGGCCCATCGCCTACAACCTCGGCGGCGTGCGGCTGCCGGCCGAGAACACACCGTTGCGCGCGTGGGAACGGGTATTCGGACCGGCGTCTTCCGGCGACGCGGTGGGCGCGCGCCGGCGCGACACGCTCGACTTCGCGTACCGCGAGTACCGCGCCTTCGCTGCCCGCTTCGGCGCCGCCGAGCGGGCGCGCATCGAGTCCCATTTCGGGCTCGTCGACCGGCTCGGCCGCAGGCTGGAAGGTCTGGCGACCCTGGCCTGCGATGCCCCGCCGCGGCCGGCCGCCGCGTTCGAGCAGTACGACCGGCGCTTCGACGCCTTCGCGGACATCATCGCCGCGGCGTTCGGCTGCGACATCACCCGGGTGGTCTCCCTCTCCCTCGGCGAGATGCCGACGACGGAGTTCGGCGCGGATCACATCAGCGACAAGGTGCACAAGGGCATCGCGCACTACATCTACGAAGACCCGGCCAAGCACGCCGCGATGAGCGACTACGTGCGACACCACGCCCGGCAGGTCGCGCGGCTCGTCGACACCCTGGAAGCGATCCCGGACGCCGGCGGCGGCTCGGTCATGGACAACACGCTCATCGTCTGGGGCTCCGAGCTCGGCGACGGCTGGCACGGCTACAGCCGCTACAACCCGGTGCTGATCGGCGGCTCGTGGGCGTTCCGGAGCGGGCGTTACCTGCACTGGCCCCACCGGACGCCCGTGCAGATGCGAGTTCCACCGCACATCGCGTCAGGCGGCAGGACCCGATTCGCCGGCGTGCCTCACCAGCGGCTGCTGGTGAGCGTGGCTCGCGCGATGGGTCTGCCCGTCGATCACGTCGGGCTGCGGCAGGTGCGCGGGCAGCGCGGCGACTTCGTCGACGTGTCGGGCCCGCTCGACAGGCTGACGGCATAGACCTTCCAGCAGCGTCGCGCTGCGCCACCGCTCGAAGAACCGTCCTCCGGGGGAGCAGTAACCACGGCTGGTCGACGGCTGTGGTCCATTCCATGTATTCTTGACCATGTTAGTCACAGGAGGGCTCCCCGATGGCCGAATCCCCGTCCGAGCGGTATGCCAAGCCGACTCGGCAGCGCTGGAAGCTCGGAGAGGCCAAGGCCAGGTTCAGCGAGGTAGTCCGCCTCGCCGCCTCGGGCCAGCCGCAACGGGTCACGGTGCGCGGAGGGTCCGCGGTAGTCGTCGTGGCGGCCGATGAATTCGACAGTCTCCGGGCCAGACACTCCGCACCGAGCCTGCATGATCTTCTGTCCGGTTCCCCGCTGAACCGCCTGGAGTTCGGGGACGAAGGCGTCCGGAGCCCGGTTCGCGAGGTCGACCTTTGAACGGCTGGCTGCTCGACACGAACGTGGTGTCCGAGCTGCGCAAGACGCGTCCTGCCGCGCGCGTGAAGGCGTGGTCGGATGCGCAGCCGCCCGACAGCCTCTTCCTCAGCACGGTCACGCTCGCCGAGATTCGGTACGGGATCGAACGCCAGTCGGATCCGGCGTTTCGGCAGGAGCTCGAGAGCTGGCTCGACGGCGGACTCAGGCCGTGGTTCGCACGGCGCATCCTCCCGGTGGACGAAGACGTAATCCTGGAATGGCGCCGCATGGTCGCCCGCGGCAGGAAGCAGTCGATCACGTTCAGTCAGCCGGATCTCTTCATCGCCGCGACCGCGCAGGTGCATGCGCTGACCGTCTGCACGCGCAACGAGAACGACTTCCGCGCCGCGAAGGTCCCCGTTCTCAATCCCTGGTCGGCGTGATCGCCGGAACCCGCATGCCGGTCGTATGATACGAGGCATGTCCAAGCGTCGCTTCGCGTCCACGCCCATCGCGCTCGCGTTGCTCTTGCTGCCGGCCCCGGCCGCCGCCCAGCCGGCGGATGACGAGTCCGCGCATCGAACCCTGAGCACGGAACAGGGCGAGTGGCCCAGCTACGGCGGTGACGCCGGACACACGCGCTACTCGCCGCTCGACGAGATCGACGCCTTGAACTTCGGCGCCCTCGAGCTGGCCTGGCGCTTCAGGACGGACAATCTCGGTCCCGCGCCCGAGTTCAAGCTGGAGGGGACGCCGCTGATGGCCGGCGGGGTGCTCTACGCCACCGGCGGCACGCGCCGCACCGTGGTCGCGCTCGACGCCGCGACCGGCGAGCTGCTCTGGATGCACCGGGAGGACGAGGGCGAGCGGGCCGCGGCATCGCCGCGCCGCCTGTCGGGCCGCGGACTCGCGTACTGGTCCGACGGCCGGGAGGCGCGCATCCTGTACGTCACCATCGGCTTTCGCCTGGTGGCGCTGAACGCGGTCACCGGCGAGCGGATTCCCGACTTCGGATTCGGCGGCGCCGTCGACCTGAAGGCAGCCGCCTTCGTCGGCGACGGGCGGCGGATCGATCCGGTCACCGGGGCCATCGGCTCGAACGCCACCCCGACGGTGGCGCGCGACGTCGTGGTCGTTGGCGGCACCTTCGCCGACGGGGCCGCACCCCCCACCCACAATCACATCAAGGGACTCGTGCAGGCGTTCGACGTCCGCACCGGCCGGCGCTTGTGGACCTTCAACACGGTTCCCCGCCCCGGCGAGTTCGGCGCCGACACGTGGCTCGGCGATTCATGGGGCACGAACGGCAACAACGGCGTCTGGACGCAGATTTCCGCCGACGCCGAGCTGGGCATCGCCTATCTGCCGGTCGAGTCCCCGACCGGCGACTACTACGGCGGACACCGCCCGGGCGACAACCTCTTCGGCGAAAGCCTCGTGGCCGTCGATCTGCTGACCGGCGAGCGGCTGTGGCACTTCCAGCTCGTCCACCATCCCCTCTGGGGCTTCGACATGGCCAGCCCGCCGATCCTGGCCGACATCACCGTCGACGGGCAGGAGATTCGGGCGGTGGCGCAGCCCGGCAAGCAGGCGTTCCTCTACGTCTTCGACCGGGTCACGGGCGAGCCGGTCTGGCCGATCGAGGAGCGGCCGGTGCCGCAAGGAGACGTCCCGGGCGAATGGTACTCGCCGACGCAGCCGTTCCCGACCAGACCGCCGGCCTACGACCGCCAGGGGGCGTCCATCGACGACCTGATCGACTTCACGCCCGAACTGCGCGCCGAGGCGGTCGAGCTCGTCTCCCGCTACAAGCTGGGACCGCTGTTCACGCCGCCGGTCGTCAGCCGGCCCGAGGGGCCCATCGCCACGCTGGGGCTCGGCGCCGGCAGCGGCGGCACCAACTGGCCGGGCGGCGGCTACGACCCGGAGACCCGCATCCTCTATGTGCCGTCGCGCACCGGATTCTACTCCTGGGAGCTGATTCCCAGCCCCGGGCCCGACGTGTCGGATATGCGCTACGTCAAGGGGACCGCGCAGTACGGGGTCGGACACGGGGGCTTGCGCGCCCTCAACGTGCGCGGGCTACCGCTAGTGAAGCCGCCTTACGGGCGTCTCTCCGCAATCGACCTCGACCGGGGCGACATCCTGTGGCAGCGGCCGCACGGTGAGACGCCGGATCTGGTGAAGAACCACCCGGCGTTGCAGGGGCTGGAAATCCCGCGCACGGGCGAGCCGTGTACCCATCTGATCGGTCCGCTCGTCACCGCCACCTTGATCGTGATGGGCGAGTGCGGCTTCCACGAGACCCCCGGCGGGCGCGGCGCGATGCTGCGCGCCTACGACAAGGCGTCGGGCGACGAGGTGGGCGCGGTCCTCATGCCGGCGCCGCAGTCGGGTTCGCCGATGACCTATCTGGCCGGCGGGCGGCAGTACATCGTCCTCGCCGTCAGCGCGCGCGGTTACCCGGGCGAGTACGTAGCGTTCAGGCTGCCCTCGTAAGCACCTTGCGGAACCGCAGGCGACCACTGGCGGGCGAGACTCGGATGGTGAGATTCTGGAGGTCGCACATGGTTTCGGCACCGCGCCCCCGACGTACGCGGCTCCCGGCGGCAACCGTTCCGGCGGTTTGCCGCGCGGCAGTCGTCCTGTTCCTTGCAGGCACGCAACCCGTCCTGGCGCAGCCGTTCGACGGCCAACGCGACACGCAGCCCGAGAGCGCGACGCTGGCCATCGTCGGGGGCCTGCTGATCGACGGACACGAGGGACCACCCCTGTCCGGGGGCATCGTCCTGGTCGACGGCGACCGCATCGTCGCCGCGGGCAGCCGGGAAGCGCTCGACGTACCCGCCGACGCCGAGGTCATCGACGCCACGGGGATGACCGTCATGCCGGGACTCATCGACGCCCACGTCCACCTGGACATTCTCGGACACTCCGACTACCAGCACTGGCACGGAACGCACCGCCCGAACTACGCCGACATCATGGCGGTCTCCTCCCGACAGCTCCTGCTGAGCGGGGTCACCACGGCCGTCGACCTGGCGGGGAATCCGGACGCGCTCATCACGACCCGGGAGCGGATCGAGAGCGGCGAGATCCCGGGCCCCCGCATCGTCGCCAGCATGGGCTGGATCACCAACTGGACCGACGAGCAGGTCCGACGGCACCACCGCCGTACCCACACCGTCAACGTCCGCACCGTCGAGGAGGCGCGGGCCGCCGCGCGCACCGCCATCGCCCAGGGGGCCGGGATCATCAAAGTCCACACGGGGCTCTCCGAGGCGCAGTTGCGAGCGATCGCGGCCGAGGCCGACCGGAACGGCCTGCGGATCACCGGGCACGTGGGCGACCGCGACGATCTGCTGATGCGGATCCGGTCCGGCCAGGACGGCATCGAACACCTGTCCCTGGCGGCCGGAGACAGCCCGGCCATCCATCCCGACGTCATCCAGGGCCTGGTCGATCGGCGGACCTGGGTGGTGCCGACGATGATCCAGACGATGGCGCAGGGCCTGACCGCGGAATGGCCCGACCGGCGCGACAACCCGCGGGCACGCGCGCTGACCCCGCCCGACCTGTGGGCGGACATCCGGCGCTCCATCGAGAACCCGCGGCGGTTCGGCTACTTCGGGGGCGGCCTGCGCGTGAGCCGCTTCGAGGCGCTGGGCGCGAGGCTCCGCCAACTCCGGGATGCGGGCGTGCGGGTGCTGGTGGGCACCGACGCGGGCACGCCGCTCAACTTCCACACCGATGCCACCTGGCAGGAAATGGACCTGATGGCCGGCTTCGGGTTCCCGCCGATGGAGGTGCTGGTCACCGCCACGCGGCGGAACGCCGAGTACCTGGGGCTGGAAGACGAGCTGGGCAGCCTCACGCCCGGCAAGCTGGCCGACATCATCGTCGTCGACGGCAACCCGCTGCTGAGCATGCGGGACCTGCGCAACGTCGTGGCCGTCGTAAAGGACGGCCGGGTCTACAAGCGGCCGGACGCGGGAGTGCGGTAGTTCAGGCCGCCACCGGGATCCTCCGGCCACAATGTCGCGACAGGCCGCTCGCGGCCGTCGTGGTAGCATGAAATTCGTGACCGCGGAAGAGTTCTCACTTGTGACGACCGGCCTGGGCAGCGTGATTACACTGCTGCTCGGCCTCCTGGTCTGGTTCCTCCGGCGAGAGATCAAGCAGAACGACGAGGCTCACAAGAATCTGGGACAGCGGATCGACCGGGTCGAAGGCAAGATCGACCACCTTCGTGAGGATGTAGGCGTGCTTCGCGAGGACATGGGGGTGCTCAAGGGTATTCTCATCCGGCACTACGGCAATCCCGACCACGCACGCCAGGAGTCTGCGCCGTAGAACGGCGTAGACTGCCAGTCGTCATCACTTTCCGCGGCCCACGGCAATGCAGACACCACGGATCGGACCAGCCATCGTCTTGTTGCTTGCAGTCGCCACCGGTGCGCCGGCGCAGGTCCCCGCGACGTACGAGGCGGTCCTGTTCGCCGAGGATGTCATGGTCCCGATGCGCGACGGCGTCCGGCTCGGCACCGACGTCTATCGGCCGGCGCGCGACGGCGCACCCGTAGAGGAGCCGCTGCCCGTCCTGCTGCAGCGCACTCCCTACGGCAAGAGCGGACGCGGGCTCGTCGAGCGCAGCCTGTACTTCGTCGAGCGCGGCTACGTCGTGGTGCTGCAGGACATGCGGGGCCGGTACGAGTCGGAGGGCACGTTCTCGAAGTACCACGACTTCGACGCCCCCGACGGCTACGACACGGTCGAATGGGCCGCCACGCTCCCTTACACCTCCGGCGAGGTCGGCATGTTCGGCACCTCCTACGGCGCGCACACGCAGGCCGACGCGGCCAAGATGAATCCGCCGCACCTGCGCGCGCTGCTGCTCAACCAGGGGGGCATCTCCCGCCCCTGGGCGCACAAGGTCCGCAACCACGGCGCGTTCGAGTTGGGACAGCAGCTCGGCTGGGCCTTCGGCCAGCTCCGGGTCTCGCCCGACCCGGTGGTGCGAGCCACGTTCGAGGCGGAAGACGTCGCGGACTGGTTCGCGGCGATGCCGCTGCGGCCGGGCCTCAGTCCGCTGGCCGCGGCGCCCGAGTTCGAGGAGTACGTGCTCACGCAGATGACGCACGGAGACGACGACGATCCCGACGCCGACTTCCGGCACTGGGATCGCATCGGCGTGAGCTGGCGCCGCTACTACGGGCGGACGGCGGACGTGCCGATGCTGCACGTCGCCGGCTGGTACGACCCCTACTGCGGCAGCATGTTCGAGAACTTCCGCGGACTGTCGGCGGCCAAGACTGCACCGCAGCGGTTGCTGGTCGGCCCCTGGACGCACGGCGGCAACACCCGCTCCTACGCCGGCGACGTGGACTTCGGACCGGCGGCCGCGCTGCCCGACTTCGCCACGGAGCTGCACCTGCAGTGGTTCGACCGCCATCTGAAGGACCGGCCCACCGAGGCCGACGACTGGCCGCCGATCCGCCTGTTCGTGATGGGCACGGGGGACGGGCGCCGGGACGAGAACGGCCGGCTGCGCCACGGCGGCTACTGGCGCGACGCCGAAGAGTGGCCGCTGCCCGAGGCGGAACCGACCCGCTACTATTTCCACGCGGACGGCACGCTGCGCACGACCCCGCCGGCGGGCGGCGTGCCGCCCACCACCTACACCTACGACCCGGCCCACCCGGTGCCGACCATCGGCGGCTCGTTCTCGGGCGTGCTCAAGCGCGGCGCCTTCGATCAGCGGGAACGCGAGTTCCGAAGCCTCCGGGGCGGCTCGGAGAACGGCTTCTACGGATCGCGGCCGCCCTATCTGCCGCTGAGGACGCGGCCCGACGTGGTGGTGTTCCAGACCGCGCCGCTGGAGGAACCGGTGGAGGTCATCGGTCCCGTCACGGTCCGGCTGTATGCGTCGTCGACCGCGGTCGACACGGACTTCACCGTGAAGCTGGTCGACGTCCACCCGCCGAGCCGCGACTTCCCCACCGGCTTCGACATGAACGTGACCGACGGGATCCTGCGAGCGCGCTATCGCAACTCACCGAGCCGGCCGGAGTTGATGGCGCCGGGGGAGGTCTACGAGTTCGAGATCCGGCCCTACCCGACGGCGAATCGCTTCCAGGCGGGCCACCGGATCCGCATCGACATATCGAGCAGCAACTTCCCCCGCTTCGACGTCAACCCGAACACCGGCGAGCCGCTCGGGCGGCACCGGCGGGCGATTCGCGCGGACAACTCGATCCACCACGCGGCCGCCCACCCTTCGCACGTGATCCTGCCCATCGTCCCGGCGCCGTAGCGCCCCGAAACGCCGCGGTTCTCGGCGGAATCGGCGGAGCGACGAACGAGCCCGAAATCGGGCGCGCCGCCGCTCCGGGTCCGGAGCCTACTGGCCCTGCTGCGCCTCCAGGAACCGCGCGTTGCGCAGCGCGTGCTCGATCGCGTAGTTCCCCTCGTGGCAGGCGAACTCGTAGACCACCCCGGTGCCCGGCGACGGCCGCATGAAGATGCGCGCGGTCCAGGGCGCCGTCCAGGTGGCCGGATCGTCCAGCGTGTACTCGTACTGCAGCAGCTCCGGGCCAACGCGGGTGAAACGCTCGGTCACGTGCACGTCGCGCGTCGACCCGCTCGCGCCGCGCGAGAGGTTCGTGGTCTCGACCACCAGGGTGTCGCCCTCCCACTGCGCCCGCGAAGATCCCACGGCGCTCGGCGGGCCGAGCCGGCTCGGCGCCGCGCCGCCGATCGGAATGAACCGGGTCTCGTGGTACATCTCCTTCAGGATGGCCACCTGCGTGGGCGTCTGAAAGATCTGGTACGTGCTGTTGTAGCCGCGCCCGCTCAGCAGCACGCCGCCGCCGAGACAGCGGATGTTCGGATCGATGCGCACTATTTCGTCGGCCAGGGTCGGCCGCTCGGGCAGCGGCGACGTACGCTCCGCCCGCTGCCGCGCAGCGCGCTCCTCCGCCTCCGGGGTCCTGGGAGGCATGCGTCCGTTGGGCGGATCGACGATCAGCGACGTGCGGTTCTCGAACCAGCGGCCGCTCATCCAGAACTGGTTGTAGCTGCCGGTCGATCGACGCCGCGGCCGGTTCGCAGCCTGCGCTTCGTCTGCCGGCTCAGCCGCCAGGGCGGCCAACGCCCGCCGGAACGGCGTCTCGCCGAACACCGCGTCGCCCCCGACGGCCGAGTATTCGCTGGCGTGCTCGGCCAGTGTCGCCACCTCTTCGTCGGTGAGGAACTCGCGGTCTCCCAGCTCTTCCGGCCGCTGCAGCGGCGTCGCCGAGTCGCTCGCCCAGACCCCCTGCAGATCCGGCCGTCCGTCCGCCAGGCGGGGAACCGTCCAGCCCTCCGGGGCCTGCGCCACCGCCACCGCCGGCGCCGCCGCCAGCGCCGCCGCCACCATGCACGCCGCCATGCGCTGCCTGTTCATGTCGACCTCCCTTGAGAAACCTGGGTCATCCTCGGAGCCGCGGCGAAATCGCGAAGTCCCGCCACGGAAACCCTCGTCGCTGTCCGGTACCGAGACGATAGGACCCGGCGGCCGGATCGCGCAAGCGCGCGATCAGCCCCCGATGCCGACGAGGCTCATCATCGCCAGCGTCACGATCGGCACCAGCACGATGGCGAGAACCCCCATCAGGAGACCGTACTTGATCATGCGGGTGATGGGGATGCGGCCGGACGCGTAGACGATGGCGTTGGGAGGCGTCGACACCGGCAGCACCACCGCCACCGACGCGCCGAGAGCCGCGGCGACGGCCGGCGTGATCGGATCGACGCCGGCGGCCACGGCGATGGAGATCACGATGGGCACCGCGATGTTGGCGGCGGCGGTGTTCGACATCGTGTTGGAAAGCACCACCGTGAAGAGCGTCGCCGCGAAGGTGATGGGAACCACGCCGTTGGACGGCACGAGACCGGTAATCCCCTCGCCGACCACCTGCGCGAGCCCCGTGGCCCCGGACAGCGTCCCGAGCGAGAGCCCGCCGCCGAAGAGCAGGATGGTGCCCCAGTCGATCTGCGCGGCCTGCTTCCAGGTCAGCGTCGACCGTTGGGTGCTGCTGACCGGCAGCAGGAAGAGCAGGACGGCGCCGGTCAGCGCCGCCACCGACTCCGGCACGCTGGAGAGCACCGCCACCGCGAACGGGTGCTCGCGCCCCAGAAGCAGCGGCAACAGGCCGGGCCCGATCCAGAGCAGCACGGTCACCCCGAACGCGATGACCGCGTTCCGCTCGCCCGGCTTCCAGGGGCCGAGCGCGCGCTGCCGCTCGGCGATGATCGCCTCCGCCCCCGGGATCTCGGTGATGCCGGTCCGTCCGACCCAGTTCAGGTAGACGAACACGATGCCCATGAAGATGGCCGTCACGGGAACCGCGAGCAGCATCCACTCGACGAACGAGATGCGGACGCCGAGCTGCTCGCCGATGAACCCGATGGCGATGATGTTGGGCGGCGTGCCAACCGGCGTCGCCATGCCGCCGATGGAGCAGCCGTAGGCGGTCATCAGCATGAGGGCCGTGCCGTAGTGCTTCGGCAGCTTCCCCTCGGACTCCATGAAGACGACGAGCGACACCCCGATCGGCACCAGCATGGCGGTCGTGGCGGTGTTGCTCATCCAGGCCGACAGGAACGCGGCGAGGGCGCCGTAGGCCACGAGAATGCGGGTCGGCCGGGCGCCGATGAAGCGCCACGACAGGACTCCGTAGGCGATCCGTTCGTTCACGCGATGCACGAACAGCGCCTGGGCCAGGATGAAGCTGCCGATGAAGAGGAAGATCAGCGGATTGGCGAACGGCGCAAGGACGTCCCGCACCGGCGCCACGCGCAGCATGACGGCCAGCACCGGACCGAGCAGTGCGGTGACGGCCAGCGGCAATGCCTCGGTGGTCCAGAAGACGATGACCAGCGCCATGACCGCCGCCAGCCGATGCCCCTCCGGGGTCAGGCTGCCGAACGGAAGGAGGAGCACCAGCAGGAACAGCGCCGGCCCGAGCAGCAGGCCGACCCGGCGGCGCTGCTCGTCGAACCGGGCCTGTGCGTCCTGCACCGCCTGCACGTCGGAACCGGGCGTATCCGTCATCTGGCCGCCTAACGTAACACGAAACGGGTCGGCTCGTGTCCGGATCGGGCGGGAACGCGGAACCGCCGCCGCGCGGTGAGATTGCCTGGAGGAATCGATCTACAATCGGGTAACGCAGAGAGAGGTCATACGATGCACCCTGAACTGATGCTCGCGCTGATTGGTCCCATCGGCCCGATGGAACTGATCATCATTCTCGTCATCGTGATCCTCATCTTCGGCGCCAATCGGTTGTCCGGTCTCGGCAAGGGACTGGGCCAGGCGATCCGGGGATTCAAGGACGAGATGAAAGTCGACGAGAAGTCGGAGAGCTCCGAATCGAACTAGTCGCCTGCGCCGTAGAACGCAGCGAAGCAAGTTCTGCGTTGCCGGCTCCTGGAGCGATGGGGGCTGAGGCCGGACACGGCGTCCCGCGGCGAGTCTCGCCAGCGTGGCCTCGGGGCTGCCGGGCGAGCCTGCGCAGGGAGCGTCGCCGGCAGAAGACTCCCCCCCCAGGGGACCCTGATCGACGGCGCTCCCAAACGAGGCGAAGACGGCGGACGACATACCGGCGCCCTCCACCGTCACAACCACACCCACTCTCGCATGGGTGGCCTACTTGCGGGGCACCTCCAGCTCGGTGAGGTGGGCGACGAGCTCCTGTCCCGCCCGCGACATGCTCACCCGCTTGTCGATCCTGAGGATCTTCCCGTCGGGACCGATGATGAACGTCCACCGGTTGGGCATCGACCACGCCGCGTTCATGACGCCGTACGCGTCGGCGACGCCCCGGCCGGGATCGCTCAGGATCGGAAAGTTCGCGTCGAGCGATTCGGCGAACCGCCGATTGGTCTCCGCGTCGTCGACGCTGATCATGAAGTACCGGATGTCGAACTGGTTCAGTTGGTCGCTGGAGTCACGCAGCGACTCGCACTCGGCCGTTCAACCGCCGGTGAAGGCCTTGAGAAACCACGCCAGCACGACGGTCGTGCCCTCGTACTGGGCCAGGGTGTGGGTGTTCCCGTCGCTGCCCGGCAACTCGAAGGGCGGCGCGACGTCGCCGACCTCGAGATCAGCCGCCAGCGCGCCGCCGGCGCCGCACACGACGACGGCCAGAAGGGCAGCCGACACGCACAGTCGTTTCATGCGTCCTGTACTCCTTCGCTGGTGCGGGCGCGCCTCGCTCCGCGCCTGCATGTATCCCTTGCACTCTCGATACGCACAGGATATTGCAGCCGCCACCGCTTCGGCCAGCGGACCGGACCGCGACCCGCAGCGCAGTGACGCCACGGCGGACGACGCGCCGGCGGAAGGGACCGCATGAACTCCCCGGCGCAACCGGACCCGCGGCCGGCCGGTCGGCCGGCGAGCCGTCCGCGCCTCCTGCCGCGGTTGGCCGCGACGGGCGCAACCGTGGTGACTCTCGGCGCGCTGGCCACGGTCGCAATCCAGGTCGACAGGTTCTCCGCCGACCCGCCGGCGGTGGACGCCCCGGCGCTGCCGCGCGGCGACACGTTGCAGCGCCCCGCTCCCCCGGCCGCCGGCCCGCGACCGGGCCAACCCGTCATGGGCGGCCCGGGTTGGCGTGTCGTCAGCGTCAATTCGGTCTCCGGCGTGCTGATGATGATCGTCGAGACGGAGAGGCTCGACGACATGACCGAGATCGCCCGCGAGGCCGTAACCCCGGCCGCGGCGCAACTCCTCGAAGCGCTGGTCTACTTCCACCGCCCCGGAGCGTCCGACGCGGTGGGTCGGGTGCAATGGACGCCCGACGGCGGCTACCGACCCCTCAGGTTCGGGGAATAGCCGCGTCGCGCGACGTCCGGCGGGACGGCGCACAGGCCCGGGCGAACCGCGAGACGAGCGGCGCACATCAACGGACCAGGCGCGTCTCCGGGAACTGCGAGTACCAGCCGAACCAGAACGCGCGCTGCGCCGCCACCCGCGGCGCTTGCCGCGCCGGGTCCGACGTATCGATCAGCGCATCCTCCGTCACCTGCCAGCGGCCGCCCTCCGCGTCGACGACGAGGAGGTCTCCGGCGAGCCGCTCGAAGTTCGTCGAGCCGGCGTCGTAGACGCGGTTCGCGCCCTCGCGGCTCGTCACGATGAGAAGACGGCGCCCGGCGTGCTCTTCCAGGTGGAGTCGGTGGTCCTCGAGGAAGTCGGCCGAGACGGCCAGGGGCCGGCGGGCGCCCCGGGCGTCCTCGAGAAGCATGACCAGCACCTCGTCCTTGTTGTCGAGCCGATCGTCGCGCTCCGGGACGTCGAACATCAGGTCGTCGGTCCGGAAGTAGGCGCGGTAGGCGACCCCTTCGCGGTAGTCCCGCCGGTGACCGGTGTCGAGCGAGAGAACCGTCGTGTCGGGATGCATGCGGCGCCATTCGCCCCAGGTGGTGGTGACGACCGACCGGTGCGTCAGCCGCCTGCCGGACCCGACCAGCGTGCCGAGCACCGGAACGCCCTCGAAGGTGTTCCACAGGCTGCGGGTGCCGTGATCGAACATCAGCTTGTTGGATCGATACAGCAGGCCGCTCGTCCCGAACCGGATGTGCTCGCCCTCGACCACGCTCTCGTAGGGAATGACGGTGCCGCACAGCGTGCAGTAGACGATGGTCAACTCGACGCCGCCCAGCCGGTCGAGCGCCATCTCGTGCCAGGCCAGGATCCGCTTCGGATAGGCGCGGGTCTCGCCGCCGGCCGCGACGCCGAACACGACGTGGTCGTCATCGAGGTAGTCCGCTTCGCCGGCCGCCAGGTGGGCGGGGTACTCCAACGGCGGAATGCCGTTGACGTCCACGCCGCCCCAGTCGATCTCGTCCAGCCGGATGGTCGAGAACACGCGGCGTGGAAAGAAGTCGGCGAAACGAGGATCCATCTGGGCGTACCACTGCCCCTTGAAGAAGCCGTAGTCCGGATGCGGATCGTACGGCTGGTCCCAGATCCACTGGTGCGCCCGCCGAATGTCCCCGCGGAAGCGCTGGCCGGTCTGCCGCTCGAGGAACCGCATCAACCGCCGCCACACCCGGGTGCTCGGGTGTTCCGGCTGTATCCATTCCAATCGGTCGCCGGCGCCGGGATTCGTCGGATCGGCGCCCAGACCCGGGGGCCGGACCGCCGGCCGGCGGGGGGGCTGCATGAACCGCACGAGGTCCCAGATGATCCCGGCGTAGCCGTTCCGCCAGCGTGCCGCGATCTGTTCCAGCGCCGCATCGGCGATGTCGCCGTCATCGTGGATCGCCTGAAAGAAGAGGCGAACGTCCGGATGTCCACCGGCAGGCGCCGGCTGCGCCCACGCTGTCGAGCCTGCCGCGAGGAACAGCACGACACCGGCGGCGGCGATGGATCGCTTCATCTTGCACCCTCTTTCGGTCGTTCCGGCGCATCCGGACGCGCGACGGCCGCCCGCGCCGCGCCGCCGTCCCGATGGTGTACTCTCGCCTGCGTCGTCCCATGTCCAGGGTTCCGGTGCCGCTGTACACCGCCGAGCAGATCCGCAACCGTGTGGCCGAGCTCGCGATCAGCCTCGACGGCCGCTTTCCGGCCGGCGCCACGCCGCACTTCGTCGCCGTGCTGAGTGGCAGCTTCATGTTTCTGGCCGATCTCGTACGGGCGATGCCGCGGCCGGTCACCATCGATTTCGTCAGGATGCAGAGCTACGGCTCGGCCAGCACCACGTCGGGAACGCCACGGCTGCTTCACGGCCCGAGCTCCGATCTCCGTGACCGGCACATCGTCATCGTGGAGGACATCGTGGACACGGGTCTGACCTTGCAGACCCTGCGGCGGAATCTCATCGCGGCGCGGCCCAGGAGCCTCGACACCGTGACGCTTCTCGACAAGCCGGCGCGCCGGCGGACCGACGTGCCGGTGGACCTGGTCGGCTTTCGTATCCCGAACCGGTTCGTGGTCGGATACGGCCTCGATCACAACGAGGAGCACCGTCATCTACCCTATCTGGCGGTCATTGGGGCATGATAGCCCGAAGCGAGAAGCTCGATGTCCAGTTCCCAGACACCGAACGCGCCCCCGAATCGGCCGCCGGCCGGCCGCTGGCCGACCGCCATCACCCAGGTCGAACCGGACAAGATCCTGGTGCGCGGGTACCCCCTCGACGAGTTGATGGGCCGACTGTCGTTCGGGGACGCCATCTACCTGCTGATCACCGGTGAGATCGCTTCGCCGACGGTGAGCCGCGTGATGGACGCCCTGCTGGTGGCGTCGCTGGATCATGGCGCGACGCCGCCCTCGACGTTGGCCGCGCGGCACGTCGCGGGCACCGGGGCCCCGTTGCGCGCCGCCGCCGCGGCCGGCATGCTGGCTCTCGGCTCGCCCCTCGGCGGCGGGGGGAGTATAGAAGGCTGCATGCGGTTTCTCGACGACGGGCTCGCGCTGGTGGGCGACTGGGTGTCGTACGACGACGCGGCGCGCCGGCTGCTGGATCAACGCGCCGGCAGCGGGCAGAATCCGCCCGGATTCGGCCATCGCCGGCACCGCCGGGACCCGCGCGCCGCGCGTCTGATGCAGCTCGCCTTCGAGCTGGAGCTCGAGGGAGGGCATACCCAGCTCGCCCGCGCGGTGGAGCAGGAGCTGGCAGAGCGGCAAGCCGCGGCCGGCCGGCCGCGGATGTCGCTGAACGCGGACGGCGCCATCGCCGCCGTGGCAGGCGACCTCGGCCTCGACGCCCAGACCGCCACGATGCTCTTCACGATTTCGCGGGTGCCCGGTCTGGTGACGCACGCCATCGAAGAGCAGCGGCGGCAGGACGCGATGCGCCCCATCGATCCGTCGCAGCACTTCTACGACGGGCCGGGGGAGCGGCGCCTGCCGGACTCGCCGCTGTGACGCGATCAGGAAGGGATCCGTCGAAAGCCACTGCCGCGAGAAAGGCGGGCAGTGGTGGGCGCTAGTGGATTCGAACCACTGACCCCCGCCGTGTGAAGGCGATGCTCTACCACTGAGCCAAGCGCCCGATCCGGATCGAACCCGCAGTGTAATCGAAGACTCACTCCGCCGCCAACCGGAGCGAAATCAGCGCGCCTCGGCGATCAGTGCCCGCAGCATGCGCGCGTACTGCGCGTCGGCGTCCGCATCGCCATCGTACCGGGCCGCGCCCGAACCGGTATCGACCATGTCGGCCGAATCGTCTCCGCCGGAGAGGCCGTCCGCCCCGGTGTCGGTGATCAACACCTTCGTCTCTGGAATCGACGCCGCGTTCAGATCGATGTAGGCCTCGCGATACTGCCCGTCGGCGATCTTCTGCTCCACGTACAGCGCCACCTCCAGGCGCGCCGACACGACGAGAAGCGTGCCGGGAAACGCCAGCGCGGCTACGAACCGGTCCTCGTCCGCCGTGTCCCGCGCCGCGATGGCGCCCATCCCGGAGGCGCTCAACAACTCGGCCAGCTCTGCGGCCAGGGGCGCGGACTCCGATTCCTGCGCCTGCGCCTGCGCCGCGAAAGCCACCGCCGCCAGAACGACGACGACCGCCACCCGTCTGAGGATCTCCAAACTCGACATGGTGAATCTCCCTTCGACGGCGCCAGAGCCGGCGCCGGCCCGTGCACACGTTCTACCACCGGCGACGGTTGGCGTCAACGACCGATTTCCAGTTGTCCGGCCGGTCCGCTCCCATCTTCTCACATCACGGCGAGACGCCAATCTCCAGCCTGCGGAGATCCCGCACCTGGTCCCGCAGAACGGCTGCCCGCTCGAACTCGAGATTCGCCGCGGCGGCGCGCATCTCCTTCTGCAAGGCGGCGATGCGCTCGTCCACCTCGGCCTGGCTGCGGTAGGTCGGGCCGGGCGGCTCGGCGGCGGGAACCGCGGCGTAGTCGCGCTCGTACACACTGGTCAGCACGCTCTCGATGTCCTTGCTGACCGACGCCGGGGTGATCCCGTGCTCGCGGTTGTACGCCTCCTGCCGCTCGCGACGCCGGGCCATCTCGGTCAGTGCCGCCCGCATCGAGTCGGTCTCCGCATCCGCGTACATCACGACCCGCCCGTTCACGTTGCGCGCCGCACGACCCGCGGTCTGGATGAGGGATCCGGCCGACCGCAGAAAGCCCTCCTTGTCGGCGTCCAGAATCGCGACCAGCGACACCTCCGGCAGATCCAGCCCCTCCCGCAGCAGATTGATGCCGACCAGGACGTCGAAGGCGCCCCGCCGCAGGTCGCGCAGGATCTCGACGCGCTCCAGCGTGTCGATGTCCGAGTGCAGGTAACGGACCCGCACCCCCAGTTCCTGGTAGAACTGCGTGAGGTCCTCCGCCATCCGCTTGGTGAGGGTGGTCACCAGCACGCGCTCCCGGCGTTCCGCGCGCAGCCGGATCTCGTGCAGCAGGTCGTCGACCTGACCCTTCACGGGACGCACGTCGACCGCCGGATCGACCAACCCCGTCGGGCGGATGATCTGCTCCACGACCACCCCGGCGCTGCGCTCCAGCTCGTACGGGCCGGGCGTCGCGGAGACGAAGACCACCTGCCCGACGCGTCCCTTCCACTCGTCGAAGGTCAAGGGGCGATTGTCGATGGCCGACGGCAGCCGGAAGCCGTACTCGACCAGCACGTCCTTGCGCGCGCGGTCGCCGTGGTACATCCCGCGCACCTGCGGCACCGTCTGGTGGCTCTCGTCGATGATCGTCAGCGCGTCGTCCGGAAGATAGTCGAGCAGGGTGGGCGGCGGCTCCCCCGGGGCGCGGCCGGACAGGTGCCGCGAGTAGTTCTCGATCCCGTGGCAGTAGCCGATCTCCTTCATCATCTCCAGGTCGAACATGGTGCGCTGGTGCAGCCGTTGCGCTTCGAGCAGCTTGCCGAGCTGCTCCAACTGCATGCGGCGCTCGGCCAGCTCCGCCTTGATCGAGTCGACCGCCTGCACCGTGTGCTCGCGCGGCATCACGAAGTGCGACTTCGGATACACCGCGATGCGGTCGTGCCGTTGGTGCGCGCGCCCGGTCAACGGGTCGAAGCTCAGCAGCTCGTCGACCTCGTCCCCGAACAGCTCGATCCGCACGGCCTGCTCGTCGTAGGACGGATACACCTCGATGATGTCGCCGCGGACCCGGAACACGCCGCGCGCGAAGTCGTGATCGTTCCGCTCGTACTGGATCTCGACGAGCTTGCGGAGGATGGCGTCGCGATCGATCCGCTGGCCCCGCTCGAGCGCGAGCAGCATCCCGTAGTACGCCTCCGGGGATCCGAGCCCGTAGATGCACGAGACGCTCGCGACGATCAGCACGTCCCGCCGCTCGAACAGCGCACGGGTGGCCGACAGCCGGAGGCGGTCGATCTCGTCGTTGATCGTCGCTTCCTTCTCGATGTACGAGTCGGTCGCCGGCATGTAGGCCTCGGGCTGGTAATAGTCGTAATAGCTGACGAAATACTCCACCGCGTTGTCGGGGAAGAAGCGTTTGAACTCCTGGTAGAGCTGCGCGGCCAGGGTCTTGTTGTGGGCCATGACCAGCGTCGGGCGGTTGACCGCCGCCACGACCTGGGCCATCGTGAACGTCTTGCCCGAGCCGGTCACGCCGAGTAGGACCTGATGCCGGTCGCCGCGGTTCAGGCCCTCGATCAGCTCGCCGATCGCACGCTCCTGATCACCGCGCGGCTCGAAGTCGGAAACGAGGGTGAACCGATCGTACGTGGAAGGCATGGACGAGACCGCCTGTCACCAGGGCGATCCGGCATGCTACCACGAGGGACGGAGCCGGGCCGTCAGCGCGGGTCGGCGGAAGCCTCGGCCTCGTTCCAGAGCGCGTAGTACCCCTCCCGGACCCGCACCCTCGCGCGCCGCAGATCGGCGCGGTCCGGACGCAGGCGGACCTCGACCTCGCGCCAGCTCCCGTCCCGGCGGGTGTTGGTCGAGATGAACCCGAGCGAGTACCGCGCGTCCAGCTCCTCGACGATCGTCTCGTAGATCTCCTCGAGCGCGTTCAGCGACTGCGGGAAGTAGGCGGTGCCCCCGGTGAGCTCCGTCAGCCGGCCCAGCCGCATCCGCTGCCGTTGGCGCGCCCTGGAACGCAGGTTGCGCTGGAAGCCGATGGCGTAGACGGTGACGTCGGACGCCCGCAGCAGATCTCGCGCGTCCCGCATCGAGAGGCGGCTGCGGGTGTCCTCGCCATCCGTGTAGAGCACCAGCACCTTGCGGCCGTCCTGCTCGAACGCGCCGTCCAGGTAGACGCCGAGGGCGTCGTACAGGGCCGTGTAGCCTTCGGGCCGACGCCCCCGCACGCGCTCGATCAGCCGGCCGAAGTCCTGCTGCCCGTAGCGGCCCACCCGCACCTCGGTGTCGAAGTCGACCAGCGTGATGTCGGCGGCATAGGTCAACGTGTTGAGGAACCTGATCGCGGCGGTCTTCTGGAACCGGTCGTTCCGCTCCATGCTGCTGCTCATGTCGAGCAGCATGCCGATGTGCAGGGGAATCGTCTCCGCGTCGCTGGCGAGCCCGAGCGAGAAGTAGCGCACCTCCTGGGGACGGCCGTCCTCGAGCACCTCGAAATCGTCGCGCGTCAGGTCGGTCACCAGGTTGCCTTCCCGATCGACGACGGTGACGCCGAGGTGCACCAGATCGATCCGACTGGTGAACAACGGCTGTTGTCCCTGTGCCGAGGCAGGCGCGAGGAGCAGAACCGCCAGGACGATTCCTTGCCACTTCATGGCCGCGATGATAGCGCACCCGGACGGTCGTTCCGATCCATCCCGGGACATCCGTACAGGCAGCGGGCGCGGACCGGCGTATAATTCGAGGCTGCCATGAGGTGCGTGGCGGTCTGCCAGGATGCCCTGGTCGTCAGGACGCTGCACCAGGCGCTCGTGCCGTCTCTCGACATCGAGTTCCTGGTAGAGGATCGCGCCTTGGCCCGCCGCCTCCACGACGCCGGGATTCCCGCCCGGGCCGGCGATCCGCGGCGCATCGACACCTACCTCCGCATGGACGTGACGCCGGCTACCTGCGTCATCGTCGAGGACGGCGGGCGCCGCAGCGTGAGGCGCATTCTGGAAGCGCTGGCCGACGCCGGCGCGGTGCTGACCTACGTGCTCGACGTCGCCGAGCGCCGCTCGAAACGATCCGACGAGTGCCTCGCCGCCTTTCCCGAAGTCAGCGCGTTGAGCCTCGGCGATCTGCTCAAGGGCTCGCTGCTCGGCGCGCTCGGCCGCGCGCTCACCCGTTCGCGGGTCCAGCAGTACCAGCGCTACTTCGCCGACGCCGACCGCGTGCTCATTCTCCTGCACCACGATCCCGACCCCGACGCGCTGGCGAGCGGCCTCGCGCTGCGCGCGCTGCTCCACCGCACCAAGGCCACCGCCATCATCGGCGCGTTCCACGGGGTGACCCGCCCCGAGAACCTGCGCATGGCGAACCTGCTCGACATCCGGGTGCAGGCCCTGACCGCCGAGTCGCTCGGCGAGTTCGACCGCATCGCCACCGTCGACGTCCAGCCGCACTATTTCGGGGGGTTGCTCGGACGCGTGGACCTGGTCATCGACCACCACCCGGAACGGACCGGCTACACGACGATCTTCAAGGACATCCGCCCCGATTACGGCTCGACGGCCACGATCCTCACCGAGCATCTGCGGGCCACGGACGTGAACATCTCGGAACGCATCGCCACGGCGATGCTCTACGCCATCAAGTCCGACACGCTGTTCCTGTCGCGGCAGACGAACCGCAGCGACCTGGAGGCGTTCACCTATCTCTATCCCCTCGCCGACCCGGCGCTGGTCCGCAAGATGGAAGGCTCCGAGATCACGCTGGAGCGGCTGCGGCACGTGACGCGGGGCGTGCAGTCGGGCCGGATGCGCGACCAGGTGTTCGCGGCGCACATCGGCGAGGCGCCGCGGGACGACCTCGTGCCGTACGTCGCGGATTTCCTCCTGCAGCTCGAGGACGTCAAGTGGTCCGTCGTGTCCGGCATCGTCGGCGACCGGCTCGTCGTCTCGGTCCGGAATCTGGGCTACTCGCGCAACGCCGGCGAGTTCGTCAAGCGGTGGTTCAACGATATCGGCAGCGCGGGAGGACATCGCGCCATGGCCAAGGCGGTGGTGCCGCTCGACGCATTCCGGACGAAGTTCGAATCGGTCGAGGACAGCGAGATCGCGGGCCGGCTCGCCGACCTCGCCGCCCGCTTCCTGCGCGAGCCGCAGAGCGGCGAACGGCGAACGGCGGGCAGGGGCTTCCGTACATCCGCGAAGCTGCGGTCGCCCGAGGGCTGAGACACGCGGCGCCGCAGGCCTCTCCGCTCAGTCCTGGCCCGCCAGACGGGCCGAAAAGGACGCCGGAGCGTCCGCCCGCTCTGCCGGCGGCGCCTCGATGAGCTCGCCGCTGGCCCCCAGGACGGCGTCGACGAACTGCCGAAAGCCGTCCTGGTAGCCGCGATCGACCAGCTCGGCCAGGGTCTGCTTGCGGTCGGACCGCTCGTCGTAACACCCGGCCACGTCGAAGGGGCCGACCGGGTTGTGCGCCGGCCTGACCTCGAACAGGGACTGGAACAGCCCGCGCCGGACGTCGATCGCCTCCTGAAGCGAAACGGTCTCGACGCCGAGCAGGTATTCCCCCGCCTTGCCGCGGATGTCCCGGCGCGCCGCGCCGAGCGCATGCGGGCCGCTGGCGGACGGTACGGCCGAGACCAGTATGACCTGCTGGACGCCGGCCCGCGCCACCTCTTCCAGCAGACGCGCCGTGCTGTCGGGCCGATCGCAGAACCGGTGCGTCTCCCCCTGCCAGGCACTGTCGTGCGCGAACGTCACGTGGTGCGGGTCGGTGGCGACGGGCAGGCACAGCGCGGCGGCGAAAGCGTCCATCGCGTGCCGCTGCGCGTCCTGCGACAAGTCCACCGTCTCGAGCGGCCGCGCCGCGGCGTCCTCCCCGGGCTGCCCCTGCAGGAACTCGCCGCGGTACGGCTCGGCGAGCAGGGCGAAGGCGACGTCGCGCCGCGCGTCGACGTCGTGGACCAGCATCAGCAGCTCGCGAAACCCGGGCTGCCCCAGGTTCTCCTGGAGCAGCTCGGCATAGCGCCGGCCCAGCTCGTCGGCGTTGGGACGCTGCACCCGCGACCCGTGCATGATCTGCCACAGGCCGCCACTGAACCATGCTACGGCCTGCGCGCGGTCGATCGGCGCCCCCAGCAGCCGCCACCACAGCCCGCCGCGACCCGGCCGCCGCCCCCGGGGCCGCAGCGCGCGCTCGATGACATCGAGGGCCAGCAACGCCAGCAGCGAAGCGACCGCGATCACCACGAGTCGGGGCAGGTAGACCGGCAGCACCGACGGCGCGAAGACCGTGCGGAGCCAGCCGCCATAGGCCGTCGACAGATCGCCGCCGACCTCGACGCCGATCAGGACCAGGAAGTACCCGACGGGAAACACGACGGCCGCCAGCGCCAGCGCCGCGACCGGCAGCAGCGTCGTCGCGAACGCGGCGGCGAGCATCCACGCCGCGCCGCGCAACGTAGGCCGCCAGCGGTAGGTGCGGCGCACGCCGGGGCTGCGCCACAGCCCGCTCTGCGCCCACAGGCGCGAGCCGCCGTCCACCGCCGCGAACATCGCCCCGACGGCGCCGATCCCGCGCCCGGCGACGAGATCGATCTTGACGCCGGCCTCGACCAATGCGCGCAGCACACCGGCGTGATACGCGCCGGCGGCGCCGGTGCCGGCGAGGACGAGCGCCGTCCGCAACTGCGGGACGTACCGGCGAACCGTGTCGATGGAAGCCACGGACTGGCAGGCGCTCAGGACTCGTGGATAGTGGTCAGCTCGACGATCTCGAACTCGCGGACGCCGCTCGGCGTCTTGACCTGGATTTCGTCGCCTTCCTCCCGGCCGACGATGGCCCGGCCGATCGGGGACGCGGTCGACACCCACCCCTTCGCGGGATCGGCATCCTCGGGCATCACCAGCTCGTAGGTGATGGTCGCCCCGTCCTCCGCGCGCAGCAGTACGGTCGACCCGAGCGCCGCCCGATCATGCGGCAGGCGGTCGAGGTTCATCAGCGCGATTTCCGCGACCCGGGTCCGCAGCATGCCGATGCGGGCCTCGACGAGTCGCTGCCGCTCCTTCGCCGCCTGGTACTCGGCGTTCTCGCGCAGGTCGCCCAGCTCCCGGGCCCGCTGAATCTCCTTGGGAAGCTCGCGAGTGAGCTCGCGCTCCAGCGTCTGAATCTCGCCCTCGATCCGCTTGAGCAGTCTTGCCTTCATGAGCAGATTGCAGCCTTGTAGCCTAGCACATCTGTTATGCTCGGCCCGGCGCCGCGCAGCGCCGCGGATTCCGTGGAAACCGTCACCAGTCGCCGGAACCCGCTCGTCGTCCGTTTCCGGTCCGCCCTCCGCACGAACCGCCGGTCGCGGACGCATCTGCTGCTCGACGGGCGGCGCCTGATCGCCGACGCGCGGCGCGCCGGCGTCCGTCTGGAATCCGTTCTGGTGGCCGCATCTGCGCTCCGGCGCGGCGCGCCGGCCCTCGACGCGCTCGTGGCGGATTGCGAGGCGAACCGTATCGATGTCGCGGCCGGCTCGGACCCCGTGCTGGCGGCCGCCAGCCCCCTCCGCTCCCCCTCCACCGCCGTCGCGCTCGCGCGCCATCGCGCTCCGTCGGTCGAGGAAGTACTTGCCCGCGCCGCGCACGGCTGCCTCATCGCGCCGGCCGGCGTGCAGGACCCGGGCAATCTCGGGGCCATCGTCCGGGCGGCCGACGCGGCCGGCGCCGGCGGCGTCGTCGTCACCGGGGCGGCGGCCGACCCCTTCGGATGGAAGGCGCTCCGCGGGGCCATGGGCAGTACTTTCCGGCTGCCGGTAGCGGACGCGGGCGAGGCGAGCGACCTGCCCGAACAGGCCCGGCGAGCCGGCTGCGAGGTGCTCGCCGCGGTCCCGCGGAACGGCCGGTCGATGTACGATCTCGACCTGACGCGGCCGGCGCTGATTCTGATCGGCGGGGAGGGTGCGGGTATCGAGAGCCCGTTCCACCGCTCGGCCGACGCCGTGGTCTCGATTCCGATGGCCGGCGGCGTCGAATCGCTCAACGCCGCGGTGGCGGCCGCCGTCCTCGCGTACGAAGTCCGCCGGCAACGAATGGCGGTATGAAGTCAGGCCACCTGTTCGAGTCCGCCGCGCCGGACCGGCGCGCCGTCGAGGCGCCGCTCGCGGAGCGGATGCGCCCGCGGACCTTCGAGGAGCTCGTGGGCCAGCAGGAGCTGCTGGCGCCCGGTCGGCCGCTGCGCGCCGCGATCGAGCGCGACGCCCTGCAATCGATCATCCTCTGGGGTCCGCCGGGCACCGGCAAGACGACCATCGCGCGCCTGATCGCCACGGTCACCCGCGCCCATTTCATCGCCTTCAGCGCCGTCCTGTCCGGCATCAAGGACATCAAGGCGGTGATGGCCGAGGCCCAGGCGGCGCGCCGCGAGCTCGCACGGCGCACGATCCTGTTCGTGGACGAGATCCACCGCTTCAACAAGGCGCAGCAGGATGCCTTTCTGCCCCGCGTCGAGGCGGGCGACATCGCGCTGATCGGCGCCACCACCGAGAACCCGTCGTTCGAGGTCAACGCGGCGCTGCTGTCGCGTTCCAAGGTCTTCGTGCTGCAGCCGCTGGCGACGGACGAGACGGCGGCCATCCTACGACGGGCGGTCGCGGATTCCGAACGCGGCCTCGGCTCGACCGGGGTCGCGGCGGACGACGACGCCCTCGCGGCCATCGCGCGCCACGCCAGCGGGGACGCGCGCGTGGCGCTCAACCTGCTGGAGCTGGCCGCCACCCTGGCCGGCTCCGGACGCATCGACCGGGAGCTGCTGGCGCGAGCCATCCAGAAGCGCGCCCTGCTCTACGACAAGTCGGGCGACGAGCACTTCAACCTGATCTCGGCGCTGCACAAGTCGCTGCGCAACAGCGATCCGGACGCCGGAGTCTACTGGCTGGCGCGCATGATCGAGGCGGGCGAGGAGCCTCTGTACATCGCGCGGCGTCTCGTGCGCTTCGCCTCCGAGGACGTCGGAAACGCCGACCCGAACGCCCTTGCGGTAGCGGTCGCGGCCAAGGAGGCGGTGCACTTCATCGGCATGCCGGAGGGCAACACCGCGCTGGCGCAGGCCGTCACCTATCTCGCCACCGCGCCCAAGAGCAACGCCGTCTACGCCGCGTACAACCGGGCCGCGGCCGACGCGCACGAGCAGGTGGCGGAGCCGGTCCCCCTGCACCTGCGCAACGCGCCGACCCGGCTGATGAAAGAACAGGGCTACGGGGACGGGTACGCCTACGCGCACGACGATCCGGACGGCGTCACCGGCATGGACTGTCTGCCCCCCGCGCTCGCCGGCCGCCGGTACTACCGGCCGACCACCCGGGGATACGAGAAGGAAGTCGCCCGCCGGCTCGACGCGTGGCGGGCGCTGAAGCGCGCGAAGGGGCAAACCACCCCCGCGCGGACGGAGGAGCCGTAGCCGTGCCGGGAATGCTCTACTACGCGGGCCGCGGGCTGCAGCTCCTCGGGATGTGGCTGCTGCTCGTCTCCATCGTCACCGCCGGGCCGCTCGGGCCAAGCCCGCGTCTGTTCGGCGCCGGCGTCGCCGCCTTCGTCGCCGGCTGGTTCCTCGTGAAGCGGACGGCGGGATAGAGGCCGGCCCCGGTCCCCGCGAGCCCGTGGGGGAGGCCGGCCGCGGGAACGCGGTCAGTCGCGCAGGGCGAACGTCGACAGGGAACTGCCGGCGATGACCGCGACGTACTGTCTGCCGTCCACCTCGTAGGTCATCGGGCCGTTGACGATCTGGCCGCCCAGGCCGACCCGCCACAACAGATCGCCGGTGCGGGCGTCCAGGGCCTGAAAGTAGCCGGAACGGGCGCCGGTGAACAGCAGGTCCGAGGCGGTGGTGAGGATGCCGCTGCTCGTGACGTCGGTCATTTCGAACTTCCACCGCGTCTCGCCGGTCAGCGCGTCGAGCGCCACCACCGCTCCGCTCCCGGCGGCGGCCGTCCAGGTGTTGACGGGCCCACGGGTCAGCCCCGGCACGGTGGGGGCGTCGGGCACCGGCTCGGCCGTCCTCGGCCGCCCGCCGACGAACGGACGCCCCGGCGCATACTCCTGCGGCTGCGCGTCGAAGACGGACGCATACGACTCCCAGGCCGGGACGTACATCATCTCCGTCCGTGGACTGTAGGACGGCGAGTACCAGTTCGTCCCCCCCTGAACCCCGGGGTAGGTGGGCGCCCCGGGCGGCTGGGGCGTCTCGATCGGCCTACCGTTGTCGTCGAGTCCCTCCGCCCAGTTCACCGTCACGAACGGCTGCCCGGTCAGGAAACGGCCCGTCTCCCGGTCCAGCACGTAGTAGAAGCCGTTGCGATTGGCCCACAGCATCGCCTTCAGCTCGATGCCGTTGCGCTCGATGTCGGCCAGCACGGGGATCTGCACCGCGTCGTAGTCGTACGGGTCGTTGGGCGTGAACTGGAAGTGCCAGCGGAGCTCGCCGGTGTCGGCGTCGAGCGCCACGACCGAGTCCGAGTAGAGGTTGTCGCCGGGACGCTGGTGGCGATTGAAGTCGGGCCCCGGGTTGCCCAGGCCCCAGTACATCAAGTTCAACGCCGGGTCGTACGACCCGGTCAGCCACGCGGCTGCGCCGCCGTGCATCCATGCCTCCGGGTCGCAGTACGTCTCCGGATCCGGAGGACACTCCTCCCACGTCTCGTGCCCCGGCTCCCCCGGTCCCGGGATGGTGTGGAAGCGCCACACTTCCTCCCCGGTGGCCGCGTCCAGTGCCGTGATGAAGCCGCGGATGCCGCGGTCGCCCCCGGCCGAGCCGATGATCACCTTGTCCTCGACGACCAGCGGCGCCAGGGTGAAGGAGTAGGCCAGGTGGCGGTCCGCCAGCTCCACGTCCCAGAGCTCGGCGCCGGTCGCCGCATCGAGCGCCACCACGTGCGCATCGAGAGTGGCCATGAACACCCGGTTGCCCAGTATCGCGACGCCGCGGTTGTTCGAGCCGCAGCAGGCCCGGTGGTCGGGCGGCGTCGCGTAGCTGTAGACCCAGAAGACGCGCCCCGTCCGGGCGTCGAGGGCCACCACGTCGTTGGGCCGCTGCGTCAGGTACATCACGCCGTCCACGACCAGCGGCGTGGACTGCCACGGACCGAACACCGGCGTCTGGTACACCCACTGGAGCTGCAGGTCCCGCACGTTGGCGGCCGTCACCTGGTCCAGCTCGCTGTAGCGCTGGCTGTAGTAGGTGCCCGAGTAGGTCAGCCAGTCGGCCGGCGCCTCCGCCGCCCTGCTCAGCCGTTCGAACGACACGTCCTGCGCCGAAGGACCGGCGGCCGTCAGCCCGACCAGCACCCCGGCCACCGCGAACCGCCGCGCGGTCTCCATGCGTCGCGTCATTGTTTTCAGCCTTTCAGGGACACGAGATACGCCAGCAGATCCGCGAGCTCCGCCGCATCGAACCGATCCCCGTAAGCGGGCATCGGCGACTGCTCGATCACGCGGAACTCACGCAGGTCAACCTTGTCGAACGACCGCAGACGCGCGTCGTCGTCGAGAATCTGCACCGTGTAGGTGTCCTCGTTCAGGCGGCGGCCGGTGATACGCGCACCGTCCGCCGTCACCAGCTCCACCGGGCGATCGATGGGCCGCATCGTGCCGGTCGGGTCGAGCAGCGAGCGCCGTAGCGCGCTCAGCGTCCGGACGGAACCGATCCGCGTCAGGTCCGGCCCGGTCCGGAACCCCTGGCCCTGCAGTCGGTGGCAGCTCAGGCAGTCGCCCGCCCCCTCGAAGATCGCCCGTCCGCGGGCGGCATCGCCCAGCATGGCGACGTCGATCTCGTAGGTCATGTTGCGCAGGTAGGCGACGATGCCGGTCATCTCGGCGGTGTCGAGTTCGATGGCGAGCATCCCCGTCCCGGGAATACCGTCCCGGATGACCTGGATCAACTCGCGGTCGAGCGCCGCGCGCCGCAACTGGCCGCTGCGCAGGTCGACCCCCGCCACGGCCGCCCCGTCCTCACCGTGGCAGGCCGCGCATTGTTCCAGGTACACGCTGCGGCCGTACTCGATGTCGGCCGGCTCGTACTCGGTGTGATCCTGCGCGTGTCCTGGCCCGATCCCGGCGACAAGACAGAAGCCCGCGCACGCGACCAGCCACCGCCCGCGAATCAATCGTTGCATGGGATTTCCTCTGGCGCATTGTAGATCCGGCCGCGCGCAACGCGGCGGGGCTCACGGATCGGTGGTCCCGGCGGACGCCGGGGGGCGCAAGCGGGTCTCGACCCGCATGCGCTCGTCCGTGGCCGCGGCGAAGAACGGCTCCCACTGCCGGCGGATCGCATCCAGCTTCGCCACGTGATCGGGATTGGCCTCGCGCCCGTTCCTGACGACGTACGCGAACGCCTGCCGGTGGACGCGCGGCGATTCGTCGGCGCTCGGCACGCGGGGGCCTTCGACCTCGATGATGTCCGCTATCAACACCTCGCGCCTCGTGCCGTTGAACGTCACCCCCACCTGCGGCGATCCGGCGCTGCGGGCGGGCGGCATGGCGTTGGTCGGCGCCTCGACGTAGAAGAACGCCGGCACCTCGTGGTCGTGGCGCAGACCCATCGCGTACTGGTCGAGCGCGCTGTAGCCCTCGACCGCGGCCACCGTGCGGAACGCCCCGCCGCCGAGGTCCTCGATGTCGTTGCCCTCCATCACCGACGCGTCGCTGTCGACGAAGAAGCTCCAGTGCGCCTGTTGCCGGCCGAGCAGCGCCGACGACCGCTCCCGGTCGTGATCGCTGAAGTCCAGGAAGGCGAGCCAGCGATGGCCGGTCTCATGGCCGAGCAGGCTCAGCGTGGTGTTCTCGCGGTTCACCTTCTTCTCCGGGTCGTCGGAGTACTTGCCGAGCCAGCCCATGACGACGATGCTGGTCAGCGTGTCGCTGCCGAAGTCGGCCGGAATGTCGTATACGGCCTGCCCGATGCCCTGGATCCGGTTGCCGATGGTGATCTCGTAGGCGAAGGCATCGAAGAGCACGGGCTGGTCGGTCCAGATGACGATCTGATCGTAGGCGTCCGGGTGGGTCTGCAGAAACTTCCGGGCCACCGCCACCGTGTCGAGCTCGCCCCGCAACGCGAAGCGTTCGCCCACCGCCGCGGCTCCGCCCGCCGCCCCCGCCGCAGCGCTCAGATCGACCGACTCGAACGCCGTGGTGCGCCCCGGGGAAAGGCCGACGATGGCCTCGCCGAGCCCCACATCCGGATCGAACGTCATCTCGATCGCGCCGGTCGACAGCAGGCTCACCTGCACCGTGGTCGTGCTCTGCGATTCGAACCCCGGCACGTCGCACCAGGTCACGGTGGCCGCGTCGGCGCCGGATTGCGAATAGACCGTGCCGCCGACCGACGGATCGAGGTCGGCGAGAAACGGCGCGACGCGCGGCGGTCCCGACAGCAGGCGGGACACGCCGCGGGCCGTGCTGGCGCTGTCGCCCTCCTCGAACGTGATGTTGCCGTCGGAGTTGACGAACGCGCCGTCATGGGTCGTCGCATAGAAAGGGAAATCGAACGACAGCGCCAGCGGAGCGCTGTCGTCGTCGTCCAGCGTCAGGGCGTCCCCCAGCGACGAGCGCCAGGCAGCGGTCCCCAGGTACTCCACGTCGTAACCGCCGTCGTCGTTCGCGGCGAACCGCAGGGTGACGTCCCGCAGGTCGTAGATGTTCGAGGCGCGGAACAGATCGCCCTCGTCCTGCAGCACCGCGATCTCGCCCTGGTCCTCGTTCGACCCGGCCGCGGACACCGGCCGCAGAAGTCCCCGCTCCACCGCGGACCGGTGGTTCCAGATGCTGTCGAGCACGCCCCAACGCGCGCCGTCGTCGATGAATCCGGACCGCTTGCCGGCTTCGACGGGCAGCAGGCTCGGGGGGATTGCGTTCCGGACGGTGGTCGGGGACGGTGCAGCGGGGCAGGGATTCTGCGCGACGGCCGAATCGGGCGAGCCGGCGGCGACTCCCGCCGCGAACAGGACCATCCTCGCCGCCCCCCGCACGCATGGCGTACACCGCATGGCCGCTCCCGGATGGTCAGAAGCCGAGCCGGAAGCCGACGCGCAGCAGGCTCGGGTTCATTATCTCCAACGTCCTGCCCGGACCGGTCGGGCCCTCGGCCGTGCCCACGTCGTACTGGCGCTTGAGCACCGTGCTCGCGTTCAGAATGTTGAACCAGTCGAGGTCCACGTTCATCGTGACGTCGTCGACCCGGAACTCCTTGCCGACCCGCAGGTCGAAGCTCCTGATGGCCGGCAACCGGTGATCGCCGACGTCGGGCGCCAGCAGCACGTCCTTGAACGCCGCCGCGTCCCGCGGATGGGCCTGGATCTCCTGGAAGTAGGGCTGCCCGAAGCCCTGCCGGATCAGCAGGTTGGCGGCGACGTTGATGCCGAACGGCGCCTCGTAGAGCCCGTTGGCCACGAACTGGAACTTCGGGCTCACGAAATAGAAATCCGTCTTGCCGCTTCCCGACTCCCTGCTGATGACCAGGCCGCCGTCGCGCTGCGGGCTGATCGGCGACGGCGTCGGATCGATGATCGCGGCCGCCCGGTCCGTGAAGTACTCCCGGTGGTCGTTGTAGGAGTAGGCGATGCGCGCCATCCAGCGGTTGCTCAGCCGCTTCGTGAAACCGGTCTCCCAACCCCAGTAACCCTGGTGATAGCCCTCCCGGTTGCGCTCCTCCCGGCCTCCGCCCGGGGGCAGGGCCACGCCCGGCAGCGGCGCGTAGACGTCCTGGCTGACCGACCCGCCGCCGCCGGCCGACGGCAGCGCCGCGGTGATCGTGTCGACCACGCCATAGTCGCTGGACGCGAGTCCGAGCAGCGGCTCCCACGTCAGGTTGGTGAACCGACGGTAGGTCACCGACGCGGTCAGCGCGGAGTTGGAAATCGGCAACTCCCGATCGACGCCGAAGATGAGCTCGTGCGTCCGCGGAGAAGAGAGGTCGGAAGCCACCCGGTTGACGCTTTCGGTCGACGTCGGGTTGGCGGGATCGAAACCCTCGGCGAAGACGATCCCGTTGTCGAGAAGCAACTCGTCGCGTTGCGTCACGCCGTCGCCGTTGAAATCGATCGCCGTATAGTACACGGCCGAGTAGTCGACCGGTCCGGCGAGGGTGCTGGAAGCCCCCGCCTCCAACTGCGAGGCGAACTGCCCGTAGCTCGCCCGGACGAGCGTGTCCGACTCCTCGCCGAGCGCGTAGCTGACGCCGATACGCGGCGCCAGCATGTCGAAGACGTGCGTGTTGCGCAGGGGCGATGACGTCAGAGCGGGGAGCACGTCCGGCACCAGCGGGTTCGCCCGCCGGCTCGATTCCAGCAGCGACGCCGCCGACCGGTCGAAACGCACGCCGACGTCGATGGTCAGGCGGTCCTTCGCGATCCGGTCGCTTGCGTAGAAGCTCAGGTACCGGCCCTCCGCGTTCACGGAGGAGTCGCCGAAGATGATGGTCCGCATCAGGCCGTTGTCGGGATAGCTGTTCAGATGCAGGGAGAGCGTCCCCGTTCCGGGCCAGACCAGATCCGTCTGCACGCCGTTCCGCCGCCAGTTGAAGCCGAGCCGCAGCTCGTGGTCGCCACGGAACCAGTTGGCGTCGGCATCGATCACCGACTGCGGCCGCCACGATCGGAAATCGAGGTAGGAGTTGTGGTACACGCGGTTCACGTCGCGGTACACGTCCTTGTCGAGCCCGCCGCGGGGCGTGAGGAAGAAACCCCAGTTGTACTGCGTCGCCTTGGCGCTGACCACCAGATCGCGCCCGGCCCAGGTGGCCGTGCCGGTGAACAGGCCCGCGCCGCTGCCCCCCTGGTTCCAGGTGGTCTCGTCGGGCCGCGTCGGCCCGGCGTTGCGCCCGAGCTTGATCTTGGCCCCGTTGAAATGATTGAAACCGAGGCGCAGGCCGTCGGCGACCTGCCCCTGCACCTTCAGCGCCCGGTTGGTCAGGGTGGTGCGATCCGCGGTGTCGATGAGCGTCCGCAGCCGGATGTCGGTCTCCCCCAGCGAGCCCCAGGCCCACAGCCGATCCCTCACGAGCGGGCCGCCGACCTCGAAGCCGTAGTCGGCGTACTGCTCCATCCGGTTGCCCTTCCCGGTCTCGCCGCCGATCGACTCGGCCAGCTCCTCCGACAGGTTGCCGCGCTGCAGCCCTTCGTTGGCGAAGTAGCCGCGCAGGCTGCCGTGGTACTGGTTCGTGCCGCTCTTGAGCACCACGTCCACGGCGGCGCCCGGGGTCTGGTTCCGCACGTCCGCCCCGCCCGTGTTGATGCGCACCTCCTGGAACTGGTCGAAGTCCCAGTAGGTCGGCGACGAGAGCGACGCCATGTCGGTGATCACCACACCGTCGAGCGTCCAGGTGTTCTCGTCGTCGCTCGCGCCCTTGGCCATGTAGATGGACTGCTGGCCCGATTCCGCCCCGCCGACGTTGACGCGGTCCACCACGACGCCGGGAATCGTCTGCAGCACCACCCACGGGTCGCGCGCCGACGGGATCTCCTGCAGCTCCTCCACCGTCACGTGCGTATCGGTGCTCTGGCGGCGCGGGTCGATGATCGGCGCCGTGCCGGAGACCATCACCGTCTCCTCGACGCCGCCGACCTCGAGCGTTGCGACCAGCGGGGTTGCCGACGCCGCCCGCACCTGTACGGCCGTGTCCACGAACGTGCGAAAGCCCTGCAGGGTGACGCTCGCCACGTAGGTGCCGACCGGGAGCCGCAGCAGGTGCGCCTCGCCCTGCACGTCGGTGAATACGTCGGCGCGATCCTGCGGTCCGGTAATGGTCACGGCTGCGCCCGGCAGCACCGCGCCGGTGGAGTCCTCGACGGTGATGTCGATTCGTCCGAGGTCGACCTGTGCCGCAACGGGCGACGCGAGCAGGACGAGCGCGAGCCCCGCGCCCAGATTCGGAAAGTGGATTCGCCGCTTCATGTCGCCGCCTCCATCACGTGCGCGGGAGCGGCAGATGACCGGCGCTTGGGTCCCGGCAATTCACCGCGATCCCAGATACGTCTCCGCGCATGGTAGCAGCAGATTCGTTCCACCACGAAATCTCCAAAGCGATACCGTGCTACCACGTCATCCGGCGTCCGGGCCGGACAAGTCGACGTCCGACGGCCGTTCGCCCGTCAACCCCCGCTTTCGAGCAGTCCGGTCAGGCGCTGTATGTCCTCGCCGTAGGACGCCGGCGCGGTGCCCACGAACCGCTCCAGGTAGGACCGCGCCGCGCCGAGATCACCCGCATCGACCAGCTCCGTGCCCAATCGCAGCAGGGCGTCCGGAACCCGTGTACTGTCGGGGTCCAACTCGATGACGCGCTCGAAGGTCTCCAGCGCCCGTTCGTGATCCCCGCGCCGCGCATAGGCGACGCCCAGCGCGTTCAGCGGGTTGACGTCCGGGGGTCCCTCACCCGCCACCAGCGCTTCCAGCAGCGGCACCGCCTCGTCGGCCGCACCGCTCTCGGCCAGGTACATCCCGAGCTGGCCGGCCGCGGCCGGACTCGCGATGCCGGCATCCCGAACCCGTCTCAGCGTCGCGACGGCCTCTTCCGCCTCGCCCAGCGACCAGTGGAGGTACGCCAGGTGCCGGTGGGCCAGCTCCAGATCGGGGCGCTCGGCGATCACTTCACGGTAGACCTCTATCGCTTCGCGCGGCCGGCCGCGCCGGTACAGGTCGACACCGCGGTGGATCGCTGCGTCCAGGTGCGCAAGCCGCTTCGGGTCGTCGTCCTCGGTATGGGTATCCCTGGCGGGCGCGGTTCCGCCCGCGTAGCCCAGGGACCGGAGACGCTCGACCACCTCCGCGGTCTCCGCGACGCGCCGCTCGAGCGGGTCCGACGCCGGCAGGTCCGCCAACAGGGCCTCCAGCTCCCGCGCCCGCCCCGCCCGGCCCGCGGCCAGGTTGCTCGATTCGGCCGGGTCGGCCCGCACGTCGTAGAGCTCCGGCACGGGCAGATCGATGTACTTGTCCCGTCCCGCCAGCACGCCGCGCAACGGCGCCCAGCCCCGGTTCAGCGAGGCGGACAGCGCCTCGAAGTACGACAGCGGCTCGGTGTCGGCGGGCGCCGGGTCGAGGAGCGAGCGGCCGGGCAGCGCGGGAGCCGGCAGGGAGAGCGCATCGAGGACCGAAGGAACGATGTCGACGTGTCGGACCGGTTCGGCCGAGACCGCCCCCTCGTCCGGAACGGCCAATCCGCGTCCGATCTGCGCGACGACCAGGGGAACCCGCAATGTCGCCTCGTACGCGAACAGGCCATGGGTCCGCTCGCCGTGCTCTCCGAAAGCCTCGCCGTGGTCGGCAGTGACGACGACTAGGGTCGGGCGCGCTTGCGAGGCGCCGGCGACGTCGAGCAGCGGACCGAGCGCGTGGTCGGTGTAGGCGACCTCGCCGTGATACGGGCTCGCCGCGTAACGTGCGTCGAAGGGCGGCGGCGGACTGTAGACGGCATGCGGATCGAACAGATGGACCCAGGCGAACCACTGTCCCGGCTGCGACTCGATCCAGGTGCGGGCGGCCTCTACCACCGCCTCTGCCGGCCGTTCCGCGATGGTGAGGTCGTACGGCCCCTCCGCGTGCCCGAACCGGTCGTCGTACACGTCGAAACCGTTGTCGAGCCCGAACCGGCTGTCGAGCGGGAAGGCGCCGACGAACGCGCCGGTGGCGAATCCCTCGGCGCGCAGCATCGCGGCCAGCGTCAAGCTCTCTTCCGGCAATCGGTAGCCCGCGTTGTCGTGAATCCCGTGCTCGAAGGGATAGAGCCCGGTAAGGATGCTGGCGTGCGACGGCAGCGCCATCACGGCGTGGGCGTGGGCGAACTCGAAGCGGACGCCGGCCGCCGCGAGGCGATCGAGATTGGGGGTCTCGGCCGGACCGCCGTAGCTGCCCAGCGCGTCGGCGCGCAGCGTGTCGATGGTGACCAGAAGCACGTTCTGCTCGGCGGTGCGCGCGACGAGCGGCTGCCGCCCGCCCGACCAGAGCCAGACCAGCGCCGCAGCGGTGCCCGCGACCAACAGGGCGGCGACAGCGCGGCGCCGGGTGGCGGCCGAGCCGCTCGAACCGGATCGGACCCGGGAACGACCGCCGGCGGTGCGCCGGGCCCGCACCGGCTCCCTCGAGGTGGCCCGTGACGACGACGCCGGCGATGCAACGCCGGGCGGCGTCACCGCTGCCGGCGCCGTCCCGCGCTTCGCCGCTCGCTGCGAGCGCGTCTTGCCACGGCGCTGTCTGTTGCGTGACTTGCGACTCATCGGTGGCCCGGCAAGCGGGGCTTCAAGTCTATCGTGGACGGCGACGGTCGGGGCCGGCTCTCCCTGTATGGTTCACAGGGCTTCTGCGGGGCGATCTCCCCCGCGAAGCAACGCACCACGGAATTCTCGGGCGCCGGACGTCCCAGAGGCTAGGAGTCTGCGCCGCAGAAAACAGATGCGACAATTGTAGGCGCGAGCCGAC